>CAJXMQ010000061.1 GCA_913056225.1 uncultured Micrococcales bacterium
GCGTGACTGGAGTTCAGACGTGTGCTCTTCCGATCTTCGATTACATCGAGTCAACTGATGCAAACATTTTTATTACCGGTCGTGCCGGAACTGGGAAATCCACACTCCTTAGCTACCTGATTGCCAATACTGAAAAGAGTTTTGCTGTTTGTGCGCCAACCGGGGTTGCCGCCTTGAATGTTGGCGGGGTAACCATCCACTCACTTTTCACCTTTCCCTTTGGTGTTTTGGGCGAGGTTGATATTTCTCGTCACATGTCCAGAAGAACTCGCGAAGTGCTGAGGGCAATCGACGTACTTGTGATTGATGAAATCTCCATGGTCAATGCCGATTTGATGGATGCAATTTCCAAGGCAATGGGGATTGCCAGGGGAAGAAGAAAGCTACCTTTTGGTGGTGCTCAGGTGGTTATGTTTGGAGACCCCTATCAGCTTTCACCTGTGCCTCCGAATGATCCTCAGGATCGCGCTTATATGGCGGAGACCTATCAGTCACAGTGGTTTTTTGATGCCCATGTTTGGAAAGAAGCGGACCTTGAAAGATATGAGCTGAGTCATATCTTTAGACAGAGTGATGATGAGTTCAAACAGGTTCTCAATGCGATTCGAGACGGAAGCGTAGATCAGGACATGCTGGATGTTCTGAACACCGCGGGAAACAGATTCCCTCCTCACCCTGATGTAATTCGCTTAGCGACGATCAACAACACCGTGCATGAAGTGAACAGGCGAAGGCTTGAGGTTTTAGAAACCGAGTCAAAAATGTTTGAGGCCAGGTATTCGGTTGACGCTAAAGAAAAATTTGGCAAGCAGTTGCCAGCTGAGACCGGTCTTGAACTGAAGGTTGGCTCGCAGGTGATGTTTATCAAAAACGATGACACCGCCAACGGAGAACGCAGATGGGTCAACGGCACCATCGGTCGAGTTGTTGAGTTCCCATCAAGTGGTGGGGTGGTTGTTGAATCAGAGGGTGAACAACTGCAGGTTGGTTATGCAACCTGGGAGAAAGTTCGATACGAAATCGAAGAAGATTTTGATGAGGCGAGTGGAACTGCAAAAGAGAAACTTGTTCCAGTAACAGTGGCTGAGTTCAAACAGATCCCACTGCGACTTGCTTGGGCTGTAACAATTCATAAATCCCAAGGTCAGACCTATGACGAGGTTGTGGTTGACATGGGAGGTGGCGCATTCTCTCCCGGGCAGACCTATGTTGCCCTGTCTCGGGTTAGGTCTTTGCAGGGGTTGTATCTAACACGTGCAATCAGAATGCAGGACGTAATGGTGGACAGTGATGTGGTGAGGTTTATGACAACCTCAAAGCAACCGAAGCTTGAAACCCTTTACTGAACACCCAGAGACTTCTTTTTCATTTCCCTAAACCCCATAAACAATGGGAAGGTGAAAGCAATTGCGGTAATTCCTGAGAGCAGGAAATACACCCAAACTCTTTTCATGCCAAGTTTCTTAGCCTCAACCACCATGAACAAAACAATGGCTAGAGCAACCACCAGCAGATCCACTGACAGCACCCAGTCCAGGTAGCTTCCAAACCATTGGTCGAGGTAATCCTCGCCATTTGCTAGACCTAATGGGTTCAAAGTCCAGGCAGTGATTAGCCCCAATCCTGCGATAATAAAGTAGGTGATTGCCAAGGGAGTCAATTTACTTTTCATATTGGAATGTTCTCACGCTTTTGGTTGCTGAACCAGTGGGGGAATTACAGATAGGTTTTTAATGCACGTCCTTGGCGTTTGGATTACTAAGCACGCTCGCTTGGCTTTATTCGGTTTTATTGGTCTAGTTGTTGCGAGTAGCTTTTGGGGGTTTCAGTCTTTTGGCAATCTTGCCGGTGGTGGTTATGACGACCCCAATGCCGATTCGCAGACTGTAAGCGACATCCTTGGCGAAGAATTCGAGATAGACCCGGCTGAGATTGTTGTGTTGGTTGATCTCGAGGACGATGCCGATACTGAAATCAGTAGCAACACGGTGAGTGCTTTGAACCGTGAACTGAGCGGTCTCGACGATGTTGTCTCTGTTGATGACTACTACACACTGGGTAGCCCAGATTCACTGAAGTCTGAAGATGGCAAGCTGGTTTATTTATTTGTAGATGTGGATAACGATGCTTCAGCAGGAGCCGTTGTCGACATCATCGTTGATGACTTCACGGGCAGTTACCTAACCGCTGAGATTCACGTTGCTGGTTATGAAGCCATCACCAAAGAACTAAACGAAACGATTTACTCTGACATCATCACCGCTGAGCTAATTGCCGTTCCACTGGCAATGCTTCTATTGGTGTTTGTGTTTGGAACACTGGTGGCTGCAGGGCTTCCACTGATGGTTGGAATTTTGGCAATCATTGGAAGCTTTTTCGTTGTTTGGGTTTTCAGTCAATTCACTGAGATGAGTGTTTTCTCGCTTAACTTGATTACCGGTTTAGGACTAGGTCTAGGTATTGATTACAGCCTGTTGGTAATCAATAGGTGGCGGGAGGAGCGCGGAAACGGGCTGAGCATCAGCGAGGCCACCGTAAAGACAGTGGAGACCGCGGGGCGAACTGTATTTTTCAGTGGGTTGACGGTTGCCGTTACATTGCTCGCTTTGGGTTTCTTCCCACAGTCTTTCCTGCAGTCTTTTGCAATTAGTGGCTTCACGGTTGTGTTGATGGCGGTGCTGGGTGCAATTATTGCTCTACCTGCGGCCATGCAACTACTTGGTGATCGAATCAACAAACTCAAGGTAATCAAGGGAGATTTGACTCCTAAGCCATTTGGTCTTTGGTATAAAGTCGCCAAGTTCTCCGCTCGCAGGTCAATTGTGGTGGCGGTTGTTGCAGTAACAGGGCTTGGTGGGTTGGCAAGCTTGGCTGGGGATGCTGAGTTTGGGCAGGTTGATGACAGGATTTTGCCGAAGGATAATCCAGCCGTAGTTGCCAGTGACCTAATCAGAGATCGATTTGACGGAAGAGCCAATGATCCGGTGGAGATAGTTGTCTCTGGTTTTGATGAGGAGCAACTCAGTGATTACGTTCAGGAGCTAAGTGAGGTTGATGGCATCACCACGGTTCAATCACCACTTGGATTGACCGAGAATGGTTCAACCATCCCGCAGACAGCAGCTTTCTTTGAAAGCTATACGGGTGTCGACTATTCAAGAATTGTCGCGGTCAGTGATGTTGAACCAAGAAGCACCGAGGGTTATGACCTGATTGTTGAAATCAGGGAATTGGAATCGGGTTTTTCAGAGATATTGGTTGGTGGCGGTGCTGCGTTTTATACAGACAGCCAGCAGGGAATTGAAAGAAATGCTCCGACCGCTTTGATTTGGATCTTGATAGCAACTTCTATCTTGCTGTTTTTATTTACAGGGTCCGTGGTGCTTCCGCTGAAGGCAATTTTGCTAACCGTGCTTTCTTTGGGAGCAACACTTGGCTTTATCACCTGGGTGTTTATCGGTGGAGAGTTGATGTGGCTGATCGGGGATTTCCAGGTCACAGGGGTTTTGGACACCTCCTCTCTGGTGCTGGTTGGAGTAGTGGCATTTGGGTTGAGCATGGATTATGAGCTGTTCTTGCTAAGTCGCATCAAAGAAGAACATGAAAAAGGTGTTCCAACATCTGAAGCTGTTGCAACGGGTCTTCAAAAGAGCGGAAGAATCATCACCGCTGCCGCTGTTATTTTGGCAATCACCTTTGGTGCGTTCGCCGCCAGCGGGGTTTCGATTATGAAGATGCTGGGATTGGGAATCGCGTTTGCGATTTTGTTGGACGCAACAGTGGTGAGAGCTATTTTGGTGCCGTCAATTATGAGGCTATTGGGCAAATACAACTGGTATGCGCCAAAACCGCTGAAGAAGGTTTACGACCGTTTAGGCATCAGCCACTAGCATTAACCCATGCTGCTTAGCGATAAAGACATCCGATCAGAGATCGAAGAGGGACGTATTGGCCTAGATCCATTGGATATGGATTTATTGCAACCATCAAGCATTGATGTCAGGTTGGACAGATTTTTCAGGCTGTTTGATAACCACCGTTATGCATTTATTGACCCAGCCACTCAGCAGGACGACCTGACTCGATTTGTTGAGGTGAACTCCGACGAGGCTTTTATTTTGCACCCGGGCGAGTTTGTTTTAGGGAGCACATTTGAAACTGTTTCTTTGCCCTCAGATGTTGCAGCAAGACTTGAGGGCAAAAGCTCACTTGGACGGCTTGGACTGCTAACCCACTCAACAGCTGGTTTTGTTGACCCTGGTTTTTCCGGACACGTGACATTGGAGCTATCCAATGTTGCGACACTGCCAATCAAGCTATGGCCAGGAATGAAGATAGGCCAGTTGTGCTTTTTCAGGCTCAGTAGCGAATCGGAAAACCCATACGGCTCAGCTAAGTATGGTTCAAGGTATCAGGGCCAAAGGGGACCAACAGCCTCTAGGAGTTATAAGAATTTCCACATCTCAGATGTTGGAAACTCACCCCTGGATGACTGAATCTTCTGTGTGACGGGTGTCGTTTATAAACAGCATCAGCACAAACCCAACGGCCAGCACCAGCATCAGCCCCAAGATTCCATAGATCGCTCCGAAGCTTCCAACAAATACACTCCAAGCAGCAGGGGATAAAAAGCTGATTGACCTGCCTGTTGTTGCATACAGACCAAACATCTCGCCTTGCTCATGCTCCTTGCTCAATCTCGAAAGCATTGTTCTTCCGGCAGCCTGAGCCGGTCCAACAAAAGTGCAAAGCAAAAGACCAAAGATGAAAAACGCAGGGGGACCCCAGTCGGCGAAGACAAACACCGCGAAGCCTCCGATGATTACTCCCATGATGGAAAACAGCATCACCCGTTTGGAACCGAAGCGGTCCTCGACTAAAGCCGCTGCGAAGGTTCCAGCACCAGCAACTAAGTTGGCTGCAATTCCAAACAGAATCACTCCGGTCAGGTCGAGACCAAAAGCAATTGCACCAAGCACTGCTCCGAAGGCAAAAACACCATTGAGACCATCTCTATAAACGGCGGAACCAATCAAGAACAGCAAAAGGTTTTTGTCAGTGGCTGCCAAACTTCTTATTTTTCTAAATAGCTCCAGGTAACTGGTGACAACAGACACTTTGGCCATGTCTCGCCCGGGGGGAGTTTCTGGAACATTGATAAGCAGTGGAATTGAGAAGATCACAACCCAAAGCATTGACAGAAGCATCACCACTCGAACCGGAAGTGCCTGCTCATCTGGGATGCCAAGTAGTTCAGCTCCACCGAATTGAATAATGAAAAGTGAAATGACAAGAAGCAAGATGCCACCCATGTAGCCAAGGCCCCAGCCAAACTGGCTAATCTTGCCACGATTTGCAGGAGTGGTAACCCATGAGAGCATCGCGTTGTAGTTCACGGAGGCGAATTCAAAAAAGATTCCGCCAAGGGCAAGCAACACAAGACCAAAAAAGAAAAACTCTTGTTCCGGTGCCACAAAGAACATAAGCCCGATCATGAATGCGAACAAATAGGTGTTCACAAACAACCAGAGCTTTTTCCTTCCCATGGCATCAGATCTTCGACCAACAATTGGCGCAATTAGAGCAATCACGATTCCTGCCACCGTGCCACTGACCCCAAGCCAGTAGCTGGTGTAATCACCGGCCTGCTCAGTCGTGAGATTGGCAGGAGCGAAGAACTCGCTAGTGATGTAAACGGAGAAAACAAATGAGGTGATAACTGTTGGGAATGACTGACTGGCCCAGTCCCACATCGCCCAGCTGAGAGCACCTTTTGGTTTTTTGACTTCTTTGTCTGAGGTAACCATGGCTAAAGACTAGTCAGATTGAGAGATAAACCAAATGTAATTCATAAAGAGTTAACCGCTTGGTTTCGCTATAACTTCAAACTTGAGTCTGATTGACTCAAGTTTTCGGAATAATTACTTGACAAGTTTGTTGTACTACTTGAAACTTGAGTGAAGAAGACTCAAGTCTGAGTAATTTTTCGATGATAGAAGGAGAAAAATGGGTCGCGCAGT
>CAJXMQ010000062.1 GCA_913056225.1 uncultured Micrococcales bacterium
CACATTGACGGATTGTTTTATTCAAATGGTCCAGGTGACCCAGAGGCATCCGGCGATCAGGTGTCTGCGTTGAGGGAGCTACTAGAAGAGGGGATTCCCTTTTTCGGCATCTGCTTTGGTAACCAATTGCTTGGAAGAGCACTTGGCTTTGAAACCTATAAATTGCAGTTTGGGCACCGGGGCATAAATCAGCCTGTATTCAATAGCGAGACTGGCAGGGTCGAGGTAACCGCTCACAACCACGGATTTGCAGTGCGATTGGATGAGGATACGGCTGACTCCCCAGCTGGTTTCGGTCAGGTCGAAGTTCGGCACCGAAGCCTCAACGATGGTGTTGTTGAAGGTTTGAAATGCAAAGAAATTGACGCCTTCAGTGTTCAGTATCACCCCGAGGCTGCAGCGGGACCCCACGACAGCCACTACCTGTTTGACGAATTTATAGAAATGATTGGGAGTCGCATTGCCAAAAAGAAGTGATATCAAATCCGTTTTAGTTATTGGTAGTGGACCTATCGTGATTGGTCAGGCGGCGGAGTTCGATTACTCAGGAACCCAGGCATGCCGTGTGCTAATGGAAGAGGGCATCAGGGTTATCTTGATTAACTCAAACCCAGCCACAATTATGACTGACCCTGGTTTCGCTGACGCCACCTATATCGAACCCATCACTCCTGAGGTAATAGAGAGAATTCTCCAAGTTGAGAAACCCGATGCTATTCTGCCCACTCTTGGTGGACAAACCGCTTTGAATGCAGCAATGGAGATTCATGATCAAGGCATATTGGAGAAATACGACGTTGAATTAATCGGTGCCAATGTTGATGCGATTCGCGCGGGCGAGGATCGCCAAACGTTCAAAGATTTGGTTGTGAAGCTCGGTGGCGAGGTCGCCCGAAGCTCAATTGCCCACACCATGGAAGAGTCCTTGCAGACAGCAGAAGAATTTGGGTATCCATTGGTTGTTAGACCAAGCTTCACAATGGGAGGTCTGGGCAGCGGAATCGCTTTTGACGAAAAAGACCTCTATCGAATTGCTGGTGGTGGGCTAGATGCGTCTCCAACCAATGAGGTTTTGCTGGAAGAGTCAATACTTGGCTGGAAAGAGTATGAACTTGAACTGATGCGAGACAAGCATGACAATGTGGTCGTAGTTTGTTCAATTGAGAATTTGGACCCAGTTGGCGTTCACACTGGAGACTCAATCACCGTGGCTCCCGCCCTTACCCTCACTGACAGGGAATACCAGCACCTTCGTGATCTTTCTATTGCAGTTATTAGGGCCGTTGGTGTGGACACAGGTGGCTGCAACATTCAGTTTGCGGTTGATCCAGAAACAGGGCGAGTGGTAATCATTGAGATGAACCCAAGGGTCTCCCGGTCATCGGCTTTGGCATCCAAGGCGACGGGATTTCCAATTGCCAAGATTGCGGCGAAGCTAGCTATTGGTTACACCCTTGACGAGATAGAAAACGACATCACCAAAGTGACTCCGGCGAGCTTTGAGCCAACCTTGGATTATGTTGTGGTCAAGGCGCCGAGGTTTGCTTTTGAGAAATTCCCGGCGGCCGATAACACCCTCACGACAACCATGAAAAGCGTAGGTGAGGCAATGGCGATTGGCAGAACCTTTGGTCAGGCTTTGCAAAAGGCGCTGCGGTCACTTGAGAAAAAGGGCAGCGAGTTTTACTTTGGCCCCTCGCAGGAGAAACTTGATGAATTATATGAATTGATGGCCACACCAACCGAGAGCCGGATAAACCAAGTTCAAAGGGCCTTGTTGCTAGGTGCTGATGTTGAAAAGATCTATGAAATAACAAAGATAGATCGATGGTTTTTGCACCAAATACAGGCCCTCAACGAGGAATCAAAGTTATTTGCCGAACAAGACCCAACTTCAGAGAGTATTAGAAGGGCAAAAAGGCACGGGTTTAGTGATATTCAACTAGCGCAGCTTTGCTCAATTGAGGAGGAAGACTTCCGCGCTTTGAGGCATGGTTTTGATATCAGGCCCGTATATAAAACGGTAGACACCTGTGCTGGTGAATTTCCGGCGCTTACGCCCTATCACTACTCAAGTTATGAACTAACAACTGAGGTCGCGCCTAGTAATCGGAAAAAGGTATTGATTATTGGCAGCGGCCCAAACCGGATTGGTCAAGGAATTGAGTTTGACTACTCATGCGTTCACGCAAGTTTTTCTCTTAGTGACGCAGGTTATGAAACCATCATGGTCAACTGCAATCCCGAGACTGTAAGTACTGACTACGACACCAGCGATCGGTTGTATTTTGAACCGTTGACACTGGAAGACGTATTGGAAGTTGTTCACGCAGAATCCCAATCCGGGGAGTTTGTTGGCGCTGTGGTGCAATTGGGTGGGCAGACCGCACTCGGATTGGCTCAAGGTTTGCAGAGAAACGGAGTTCCTATACTCGGCACCTCACCGAATCAGATTGATGCTGCAGAGCAAAGGGGTCAGTTCAGCAAAATATTAGAGAGCAGTGACCTAAAGGCACCGGAGAATGACATTGCAACTGACCATGCAAGCGCCTATGAGGTGGCAGCCCGCATCGGCTTCCCGGTACTGGTAAGACCTTCATTTGTGCTGGGTGGAAGAGGGATGGAAATCATCTACGACGAGGCTGGGATGGAGTCCTATTTTGAGAGAAACCAGCACAACGTAGTTATCGATGAACAGCACCCACTGTTAGTGGATCGCTTTTTAGAGGATGCTATCGAAATCGATGTGGACGCACTCTACGACGGTGAGACGCTATTTATTGGTGGCGTGATGGAACACATTGAGGAAGCTGGGATTCACTCTGGGGATTCCTCCTGCACCTTGCCGCCAGTGACTCTTAGCGACAATATTCTGCAGCAAGTGCGCGAAGCCACTGAGAAATTGGCTGAGGCTATCGGGGTGAGAGGGCTTATAAATATCCAATTTGCACTCTCTGGTTCCTCGCTTTATGTGCTGGAGGCAAACCCTCGGGCCTCTAGGACAGTCCCTTTTGTCTCCAAAGCACTTGGAATCACGCTCGCCAAGGCAGCCAGCCTGATTATGGTTGGGAAAACCATTAGAGAACTAGTTCAGGAGGGAAAGCTTCCAAGCGTTGACGGCTCACATGCCGCAGACTCACCAATCAGTGTGAAGGAAGCGGTGTTGCCATTCCGTAGGTTTACAACTCCAGAGGGTTTGTATGTTGACAGTTTGCTGGGACCTGAAATGCGCTCCACCGGTGAGGTTATGGGCATCGCCCAGGACTTCCCAACCGCATTTGCCAAATCTCAAGTTGCAGCAGGGGTGAATTTGCCCACTGGAGGCAAAGCATTCGTATCCGTAAGCGACAAGGACAAACACTCAATAGTGCTTCCGGTAAGAAGACTGTGGCAAATGGGTTTTGAAATTCTTGCCACGAGTGGAACCGCCAAAATGCTTGGCAAGCAGGGCATACCTGCTACCGAGGTTATTAAATACAGCCAGAAAAAAGAGGGCGAAACCAGCATTGTGGAGTTAATAGCCCGTGGTGAGGTAGACATTGTCATTAATACCCCCAGTGGCGGGGCAGCCAGGGCGGACGGATACGAAATCCGTGCTGCCACGACGGCAAGTGGCAAGGCTATTTTTACGACAGCAGCGCAACTATCGCCTGCAATAGCCTCCTTGGAATTCATCCAGGGAAATAGTTTCGATGTCATGTCGCTGCAGGAGTATGACAAGAGGAGATCAGCTTGATGCTGAGCCATGGTCCAACTCTTTGTGTGGGTGCTGACCCACACGGTGAAGTACTGAATTCCTGGAACATCGCACACAGCGCCGAAGGGTTAGCGGAATTTTGTGAAGCTTTTGTTGAATTGCTACCCGAGGATGCAAAAGTGGTAAAGCCCCAGGTGTCATTATTTGAAGCGTTCGGCGGAAACGGCATGGTGACTCTTGAAACATTTGTGCAGCAATTGCGAGCAGCTGGGAAGTATGTAATTGCCGATGCCAAGAGATCTGACATAGGTTCCAGCATGGATGGCTATGCACAAGCATGGCTAAGTGGCGAAGCTTTCGATGTAGACGCGGTGACAGTCAATCCATATCTTGGAGTTGGAACATTGAAGGGATTTCATAAACAAGCTGAGAGCAAGGGTAAGCGCGTGTTCACACTCATTGCCACTTCAAACCCTGAGGCCAAGAGAGTTCAAGCGCAAGGTCTTTCAAGACAAGTTTTGGAAGATCTAATTGGACTACACAGTGAGGCTTCTGGAGTGGTAGTTGGTGCCACTGTGGACCTGGATGAGTATCGCTTGCGAGATCTACTGGCGGATTCTCGGCTTCCGATATTGGTTCCGGGGTTTGGGGCCCAAGGGGTTTCACTCAGTTCTGCCAGCAAATTATTTCTTGGGCTAGAAAGTCAGGTAATCGCCAATGTCAGTCGGTCTGTTCTAATGGGGGAGCGCAACAAGTTCACCCAAAGAATTGAATCTGCATTAGGAGAATTGTCTTGATAGTTGTTTTAGCTGGACCTGCTGGAGTGGGCAAGGGGAGCATCGTTAGTGGTTTGCTCTCCAGTCGATCTGACTTTGTGCTCAGTGTGAGCGCCACAACCCGAGAACCAAGGGAATCAGAAACCGATGGCGTGCAGTATTACTTTGTTTCTGAGGAGCAATTCGACCGAATGATTGAGGACAGGCAGATGCTTGAATGGGCATGGGTGTTCGGACTCAATCGATATGGCACACCTAAAAAACCTGTTGATAAATTGCAGGCAGCTGGAAAGACTGTGATTTTGGAAATCGATCTTGACGGTGCGAGGCAGATTCGCAAGACCGCTCCTGACGCTGTGCAGATCTTTATTGCACCACCAAGCTTTGATGAACTTGAGCAGAGACTTCGAGGCAGAGGCACTGAAACCGAAGAACAACTCAGCGCCAGATTGGAAACTGCAAAAGAGGAGTTGCGCTCACAAAATGAATTTGACCAAGTTTTTATCAATGATGAGCTAGATAAAACCACACAAGAGGTTTTAGACTACATACTTCGAAGGAAAGAAGAGAATGAACGAAGCACAGGGAATCGTTAGACCGCCAATTGATGAGCTGCTAGCAAAGGTTGACTCAAAATATGAATTGGTGATGTTTGCATCAAAGCGTGCTCGCCAGATCTCTGAGTACTACTCTGCTTTGCACGAGGGAAGTTTGTTCAACTATGTAGGCCCTCTAATCGATAGTGCGGTAGACGACAAACCGCTCTCGATTGCATTGCAGGAGATCCACCAGGACAAACTTCAGAGAATTGCCATAGAGGACTAATTTTGCACATCCTGCTGGGCGTCACCGGCGGCATTGCAGCATTCAAAGCAGCAACGCTGATTAGAGCGTTTACCGAGCATGGTCACCAGGTTCGGGTTATAGCGACCGAAAATGCACTGAGATTCATAGGGGAGCCAACCCTTGCAAACCTGAGTAACAATAAGGTGCATTCAGATCTGTATTCCGAAACTGAATCCGGAGCCCACATTGAGCTGGCTGATTGGGCCGACAAAATCATTGTTGCCCCGGCGACCGCTTCTTTCCTGGGACGCATAGCCAATGGTATTGCCACAGATTTGCTAACGAATGTAATCATGGCAAGTGATGCCCAGGTTTTCATTGCACCGGCAATGCATTCGAATATGTACACAAATCCCGCGACTGTTCAAAACATTTCCTTATTGAAAAGCAGGGGCATGCTCGTGATTGAGCCAGAGGTAGGCCGACTGAGTGGGGAAGATACGGGTGTTGGACGTTTGCCAGATCCCGAGCACATTGTCTCTCAGGTTCTAGGGACTGGGCCTTTTTCTGGCATG
>CAJXMQ010000063.1 GCA_913056225.1 uncultured Micrococcales bacterium
GCGCAAGGAGACAGCCACATGGACATTCTGGGAAACCTTGCAGATTTAATTCAAGACCCCGAGAGTGAGAAAACTCTCAGGGAGTCAAAAGACGCATCAGAAATTTTAGATTTACTACTAACAAACGAGGACTAATGACTGGCAAGACTGCTGTCCACTTCGGCGCAGGAAACATTGGACGAGGGTTCATTGGGGCTGCTTTGCAGGACGCGGGCTATCACGTGGTTTTCGCAGATGTAAACGAAGGCCTGTTGGAAAAACTGAAAGGTGGCCAATACTCCGTTCACCTGGTTGGAACGCAGGAAGAGAGCAAAACCTATTCACAGTTCTCTGTAATCAACAGTCGAGAGCACCATGCGGAGCTAATTGAAGCAATCGCTGATGCTGACATTGTCACCACCTCCGTTGGAGCCTCTGTGCTATCAGCAATTGCGCCAACCATCGCACTCGCTGCCGCGCAAAGAAAAAGAAAAGACAAACTAATTGTCATGGCTTGTGAAAATGCAGTGAACGCAACCGACCAGCTTGGTGAGCAGATCATGAAGCATGCTGAAGTCTCAGAGAAATTGGCTTTGTGTAATACGGCAGTGGACAGGATAGTTCCGGAACAGGCTGAAGGAACAGAACCGAATGTTTCTGTTGAAGAATTTGCCGAATGGGTCATTGAAACCAAAAATTTAAAAAACAAGCCACAGATTCCTGCGGCGAAGTTTGTAAAAAACCTGGCTCCCTTCATTGAGAGAAAGCTATTCACGGTAAACACCGCGCACTGCTCAGTTGCCTACATGGGAGCCACCAAAGGCTTCACGCGAACCGGTGATGCACTGAGGGATCCAGACATCAAGAAAAAACTTATTCAAGTCCTCGAAGAAACCTCTAAAGCACTCGAGCTTCGTCACAACATCGACAGCGAAGAGCAGCGTCGCTACGTCCAGACAACTATTTCACGGCTTGAAAATCCATTACTGGACGACGCAATTGATCGAGTCGCCAGAGATCCCATGAGAAAACTCTCTCGAAATGAGCGAATTGTTTCCCCGGCGGCAACCCTGGCTGAAAATGACATTGCCCCGGTTGCGTTGCTAATGGTCTATTCCTGCGCACTCAAGTTTGAAAACTCAATTGACGATTCTGCAGTCAAGCTGCAAGAGCTGGTTAGCAATGAAGCACCTGGTGAATTGGTGCGAATTGTTTCCGGCATTGATTATGAACACCCCCTTTTCCCCTACCTTTTGGGTGTTGTTGATTTAGTTCAAACCAAAGCAAGCTCCAACTCAAACTAAGGACTGAAGATGATTCAAAGAGAAATCGAAATTGCCGACCCAATTGGCATGCACGCAAGGCCTGCCGGGCAAATTGTTAAGCTTGCCAAAACCCACGGGGTGTCGATTCTGATCGGGCGTGATGAAGAGAACATGATTGAAGCAAAGTCTCCTATTTTGCTTTTGGGAAAGAAATTCAAAACTGGAGAGAAGTTGATTTTTAAAGTAGACGCCGACCAAACTTTGGCCGACTCGGTTTTGGATGAAATCAGCGAATACCTAGGGAACTGAGTAATTGACAGAACTAAATGGAATTGGAATCGGAGAGACTGCCGCCGAAGGCCTAATTCACAGAGTTGAGACCGAATTCAACCCCAAACCAAAAAACCACTCAGGGTCGGTCGAGGAGCAGGTGGCAATCCTGAAACCGGCGATTGAAGCAATCACTGCCGAGATGGAAGCACTGGCCGAATCCGAGCATGATGGTGAGATCTTTGAAGCGTTGTCAATGCTGGTTGCTGACGAGGCTTTATTTGATGAGGCAGTAGCCAAAATTGAACAGGGCTCTGATGCTGGCACCAGCTTTTATCAGGCGACAGTTGATATGAGTGAGATTCTCAAAGATGACCCTGATTTCGCCGAAAGAGCCAGTGACATGTTGGACCTGGCGAAAAGAGTTTGGGCCAAGACCGAGGGTATAAACCTAGAGCTTGAAATCCCAGAGGGCGAATCTCTGATTTTGGTTGCAGAAGACTTTGCTCCTGCCGACACCGCCAAGTTCAATAGCTCCGTCAAAGGCGTCATCACTAAAAATGGTGGCCCCACCAGTCACGTGGCAATCCTTTGTCGCTCCAAGTCAATTCCAGCATTAGTTGGAGTTCGAGATGCAGACAAGTTGACAAGTGGTCAAGCGGTGCTGATTGACCCAGCCGGTGACAGGGTGTTGATTGGCGGAAAAGTTGATCAAGCAACTGTTTCAATGGCATTCATCCCTGAATTTGATGAACCACTTATCCCCGTTTATGGAAATGTTGGGAGTGCCGCCGATGCGCAGAAGGCCGAGGCTGGGGGAGCAACCGGAGTTGGGCTGTTCAGAACTGAATTTGTATTTCTAAACCAGGCAGAGACCCCCTCTCAAAGCGAGCAGGCTAAGGCCTACCAGAGTGTTATTGAAGAAGCCCCCCAAGGTGAGTTCATTGCAAGAACCTTGGATGCTGGAAGCGATAAGCCACTTCCATTTCTAGAAATAGAAGATGAGGAAAACCCCGCTCTTGGGATCCGTGGATTCAGAATCAATGACACCAATCCACTATTTTCTGGTGAGCAACTAAAGGCGCTGAAGGCTGCTGGCGATGCCGCTGGCAGAAAAGTATCAGTGATGGCACCTATGGTTTCAAGACTTTCAGAAGCTAAAGAATTTGCCCAACTTGCCAGAGGACATGGCTTTGAGAGGGTTGGCATCATGGTTGAGACCCCTTCAATCATTTTTCAACTGAAGCACCTTGAAGGTGTTGTTGATTTTCTGAGCATTGGCACCAATGACCTATCTCAGTATTTGTTTGCAGCAGACAGGTTGCACCCAAAACTTGGAAACCTCTTAGATGTTTGGCAACCGGCACTGTTGGAGTCAATCAGCTACACCGTGGAGCAGGCCAACAAAGTTGGCATCAAGGTTGGAGTTTGCGGTGAAGCTGCAAGTGATCCGCTGCTGGCAGTTGTGTTGGCAGGTCTCGGAGTTCACACGGTGAGTGCATCCCCGTCACAGGTAGAAAACGTTACAAATGCACTGAAGGCTGTCAACAAAGCACAGGCTATAAAGATTGCCGAGATAGCACTGAGTAAAAATCGTGCAAATGAGGCAAGGAATGCGGCTAAGCAAGCATTCGCTGACCGGTAATACTGGCTTTATTGTGTCTCTAGGGCTTCAACCAGCAAAGCTGACAGCAGTTGATAACTATTAGAAACCAATCTCTGCCAATCATTCGGTTGTGGGGTTTGAGAGTAATCACAGGTGGCAGAATCAAATAATGAGCGATAGAAACCAAAAGCTTGAAAAGGCCTGGAAAAGAATTGGTCTAGTTTTTTTATTAATCACGGTCATCATTACTGCCGGTCCGCAAATACTTGTTCTGTTGGGACTTAGATGAACAAAACAATTCTGCACGGAGTGCATTCTGAGCTCGGTGCCAGCTTCACAGACTTTGGTGGTTGGGACATGCCCGTGCGCTATGGGTCTGACCTAGCCGAACACAACGCTGTTAGAACTTCAGCCGGCCTATTCGACATCTCTCATATGGGTGAGATTTTCATCTCAGGCCCTGAGGCTGGCTCTTATTTGGACAGCAAGCTGATAAACGCCTCCAGCGCTATCAAAATTGGCAAAGCAAAATACTCAATGCTTCTCAATGAATCTGCGGGCATCATCGATGACCTAATCGTTTACAGACTTGCGGAAGAAAAATTTCTCATCGTCGCCAATGCCTCAAATAAAGATGCGGTTTTTGAAGACCTCAAAAACCATGACTTTGACTGCAGGGTGGAAGACCAATCAGATCAGTGGTCGATGATTGCCCTGCAGGGACCCAAATCAAATGAAGTCATTAACCGCCACACAAAAACTGAAGTAGGCATTGGCTATTACTCAATTGAGGAAAACCAGATCGAAAGCAATGAGGTGCTCATTGCCCGCACCGGTTACACCGGTGAGGACGGCTTTGAGATCTATTGCCAAAATGATGCGGCAATAGCTATTTGGAAGATTTTGGTCGATGCTCCCGAGGTGACTCCATGCGGATTGGCAGCCCGAGATAGCCTCAGGTTGGAAGCGGGCATGCCTTTATACGGCAATGAGCTGGATGCCGAGACCCAACCCGCAGAAGCAGGTCTTGCAAAGGTTGTTTCAAACCCGGGTGATTTCCAAGGCTCTAAAAACCTAAGCTCCCCAACCAAGAAACTCATTGGGTTGATGGGAGATGGAAAAAGAGCTGCCAGAGCAGGTTATAAGTTGTTTCAAGGAGATCAGGAGATTGGTGAGATAACCAGTGGCATTCTCTCACCAACACTTGCAAAGCCAATCGCCATGGCCTACACAACCGAGCTAACACTCGAACCGGGTGAGAAAATAATGGTCGACATTCGCGGAAATATGCAGGAATTTCTAGTCACCGCATTACCTTTTTATAAACGCGGCAGTTAGACATTTTTCATCGTTTAGAATTCAAACAAATCTGAAGGGGCAATGATGTATCCAGAGACTTATAAGTATTCAAAAGAGCATGAATGGGTCTCTGTCGATGGAGACATTGCAACCGTCGGCATCACCTCCTACGCTGCAGATGCACTTGGTGATGTGGTGTTTTTAGATCTCCCTAAAGTCGGTGATGACACCATGTATCTCAAAATCTGTGGGGAAATTGAATCAACTAAAAGCGTCAGTGAGCTTTACAGCCCAATCAACGGTGAGGTGATTGAGGTCAATGATGCAATCACCACCACCCCAGAGGTAGTAAACCAAGACCCGCACGGTGAGGGCTGGCTATTCAAGGTGAAATTCACTGAGCTTTCCTCTGAGTTGATGACTGCCGCTGAATACCAGGAGATGGTCGGCTGATGCTGGCCGAGCACGAGAACTTTAAATACCGCCACATCGGCACCACCCAATCCGATCAAGCTGCCATGCTTGAATATCTGGGTTTTGACTCACTAGATGAGCTTATGAACGCTGCCGTTCCCAAAGGCATTCAGTTCCCTGGCATTTCATCACTTCCAGAGCCAGTTAGTGAAACTGAGGCATTGAACAAGCTGAAACAGCTTGCATCAAATAACAATGTCACCAAATCAAAAATTGGTATCGGCTACTACGGGACAATTACCCCCGGAGTCATCAAGCGAAACGTTTTAGAAAATCCAAGTTGGTACACCGCATACACCCCTTACCAAGCAGAGATCAGCCAGGGAAGACTGGAAGCACTTATCAATTTTCAGACCATGGTCACCGAGCTAACCGGAATGACCACAGCAAACGCATCCATGTTGGATGAGGCCACCGCAGTTGCCGAAGCGATGTTGCTAGCCAGTAGAAATGCTGAAAATGATTCAAGAGTTTTTTATGTTGATTCAGACCTTTTCCCACAGACCAAGTTTTTACTGGAACACAGAGCAGAACCACTGGATATTCAGATTAGGTATTTTGATGCAGCCAATGGAGCCAAGGAGCTAACTGAGGATTTCTTTGGTGTGGTGGCTCAGTATCCTGGCGCCAGCGGCAGGATTTTGGATTTGAGCGGAATCTTTGCGGTTGCCCACGAAAAAGGTGCGCTAGCGATTGCCACAGCAGATTTGATGGCGTTGACTCTTATCAAACCTCCCGGCGAACAGGGGGCTGACATAGTTGTTGGTTCAACCCAGCGCTTTGGTGTCCCAATGGGCTTTGGTGGTCCACACGCAGGTTACCTAGCGGTTCGCGAAGGACTGGAGCGTGGGATGCCGGGAAGACTGGTAGGTGTCAGTGTCGATGCCGAAGGCTCCCCTGCCTACAGACTCACCCTGCCGACCAGAGAGC
>CAJXMQ010000064.1 GCA_913056225.1 uncultured Micrococcales bacterium
CCGCTTGGCCACTGGTCGTGAAAACTAATCGGGAGTTTCTGCAGTTTTTCATAAAGATGATTGCGCATACGAGCCTCGACCTGAGTGCCGGGCTCCAGCACCAACCACCTGCGCAACAGCACCAACACAGCTTCACTGGCTCCGAAAAGCAAAAATAGCCCAACCGAACCAAGCAAAAACTCAATATTCAGATTTTGTTCAAGCCCATTCACCAGCTCCCGAAGCACTTGCGGTAATGCCAGGGCAAACATGTGGGCGGCAATTCCCACCAAAACTCCAAGCATCAATCTGGGTATGGTGTTGCCAGCGTATGGAATCAGCCTGGCAAGAGTTGCCAGCAATCCTTTTTTCCGCATATCCCCTCAGATTTAGTCAGCACATCAGGCTAACAGTGGACTAGTGGAAAAAATGCCTTTCGCCAGTGAAAAACATTGGAATCGAATTGCTCTTTGCTAACTCAATCACCTCATCATCTCGAATTGATCCACCGGGCTGAACGATTGCCCTTACACCGGCATCGATAAGAATCTGCAGACCGTCAGCAAACGGGAAAAAAGCGTCCGATGCCGCAACTGATCCTGCGGCTTTATCGCCAGCTCTGGTGACGGCCAGATTGCAAGAATCAACTCGATTCACCTGTCCCATGCCGATGCCGACCGAGGCTTTGTCAGCTGCCAACAAAATAGCGTTGGATTTCACGCCACGCACTGCCCTCCACGCGAATTCCAAATCGGCCAAAACATCGTTCCCTGGACGTTTGCCGCTCACTAGTTTCCAGTCCCCTGTGTTCACCGTCTGAAAGCGATCTGATTGTTGGACCAAGAATCCGCCAGAGATCTGCTTTAGCTCACTCTCTGGGTAACTGAAATCGCCAGCCAGGGCCAGTATCCGAATATTTTTCTTTTCCGTCAGTATTGACAGTGCCTCTGCGTCATAACTGGGGGCAACCACGACCTCGGTGAAAACATCCTTGATTTGATTCGCCATCTCAACAGTCAACTTTCGATTCACCGCAACCACACCGCCGAAGGCGCTCACGGGATCACAATCAAATGCCTTTTTATAAGCCTTGGCAACATCTTCAGCCTCACCAACACCGCAAGGGTTAGCGTGCTTGATGATTGCAACTGCGGGGTTTAGGAAATCAAACGCCACCCGTAGAGCGCTATCCGCATCCACGTAATTGTTGAAGCTCATCTCTTTTCCGTGCAGAAGCCTGGCTTGAGAAAGACCCGGCGAAACATCGGCACGAGCATAGATTGAAGCTGACTGGTGAGAGTTTTCGCCGTATCTCAAAACATTTTGAAGTGTCGCTTCGATTTCCAACTTTGGTTCAGAGGAGCTGCTGTTTTGAAGCTCCTTTGCAAGCCAGCCACTGACAGCCGAGTCGTAGTTGGCAGTTGTGCTGAATGCCTTCAACGCCAACTTCTTTCTCTCCTCTAAAGTCGTGCCGCCCTCTTCGATTGCGGTGATTACCTGTTGGTAATCGTCAGGGTGGGTGACAATTGCAACATTGGCATGGTTTTTAGCGCTCGCCCGCACCATTGCTGGCCCGCCTATGTCTATTTGCTCTACTGCTTCATCAAAATCTGCACCACTTGAAACTGTTTGCACGAACGGATACAAATTCACAACCACCAACTCAAATGGCTTTAGCTGCAACTGTTGAAGCTGGTCTCTGTGTTCTGGCCTTCTGAGGTCTGCCAACAATCCAGCGTGAACATTTGGGTGCAGGGTCTTTACGCGCCCATCAAGTGTTTCTTGAAATCCCGTCAGTTCACTTACTTCCGTGACTGGCATTCCAGCTGCCGCTATGGTCTTGGCTGTTGAGCCGGTAGAAACAATTTCAACACCAGCTGAAACCAGCTGTTTTGCAAGCTCCTCTAGACCAGTCTTATCACTAACGGAAATCAATGCCCTTTTGATTTGAATTCGATCTCGATAATTCATTGAGTTATCTGTTGCCATCGAAATCCTCCAAGTTTATCTTTCCCTCAGCTATGTCTCTAACTACTTCAACGAGCATTGCCTGCTCTTGAATCTTTATTCTTTCGTGCAAACTTCCCTGATCGTCATCAGCCAAAATATCAACCTGCCTGGACCGGATAACAGGACCCGTGTCAACACCTGCATCAACCACGTGAATGCTGCAACCCGTTACCTTCTCACCCGATTGCAGTGCATCCCTGACCGCGTGAGCGCCTGGAAAGCTTGGTAATAGCGATGGGTGCAGATTGATGATCTTCGGTGAAAATCTATCCGTAAAGCTCTCAGGCAAAATTTTCATAAACCCCGCCAGAACTATCAGATCTGGCTTTAGATGGGTGATGTTTGCCGCTAGTACTTCTGCCCACTGATGCTTTGAGTCAAATTTTTCAGGCTCAACGACGAATGTTGGAATGCCGTATTGCTCTGCGTGAACTAATCCTGTTGCATCTTTATCGCTACCCACGGCCAATACCTTTGCTGGGTATAAGGGGTTATCACAAGCTTTCAACAATGAAAGAAGGTTTGAACCACTCCCTGAGATGAGCGTGACAATGGTGAGCATTGTCTAAGCCTAGCGTTGACGCTTGTCCTCTGGCCTGGCAACAACCAAGCCCGCCAAAAATGCAAACACCAGCACCACTGCAAACACCACAGGCATCAATAAAAGAGCATCAATTCCAACAAACTGCAGCCTTCCAGGTCCAAATGCACCACTTGCAAATGCCGCCAGTAGTCCTAGCTGCAAACTCGCCACAACAGCCACTCCCAATGCCAAAGAAAAAGCACTCGCCCAAGAAGTTGCAAACTCCCAGCGAATGTCAGAAGTTGACCTGCGAATCAAAATCACCGAGATGATTGAAAACAGTCCAAGCAACAAAATCACCCAGATTGATCTATCAAAAGTTTCACTGGGAATCGCTCCCAGAACTGGAATCGCGGGTAATGGGCCAAGGTTTGTCCCCAGTGGGCTCACGCTGGAACCGATGCCAATTGCAAACCCCGGTCCGATTAACCAGCTAGCGACATAAATGACTAAGTTTGGCAAAATTGCCAATTGCCCCAGGGTGACAATCACCCCTCCCAAAACGGTTATCTGCAGAACCTCATAAAGCCTGATCACCTCAACCCAGTTGAAAGCAATCAGTAAACCCGTAAGCAAAGAAGCCGCCACGACCGTCAACAAACTAATTATCGTCCCACCTCGGATGGCTGGGTCTATTACCGTTCGAACACTCCAGTGCAACTTGGATTTCAGGTTCGACGCGAACGATCTAATCGCTCTTCGCTCAATTGCCTCAGTTTGCTCGCTAGCGGATGCGATCAAGAAATTTTTTCCGACCAAACTGGCCAGCACAACTGTCAGCCCAAAAATCAACGTCGGAGAAAACACTGCTTGCAATTGAACCGATTGCGCATATTCACTGATTGTCAACTGCGATAGCAAGAAACTGATTACCGCAAAGCTTCCGATTCCGCCAATCCAACCTAGAACTAAAGAACCGGACGAGCTGAGACGTGATCCGAGACGGTAACCAAGCAAAACGGTGATCAAGGTGATTCCCAATGGCATGGCATTTATCGAAAAGCTGTCAAAAGCAACTCCGGCTAATTCGGCAGCCGGAATCACAATCTCAACTCCGTGGGCGGCCAACCAGAGATTACTTGAAATCAGCAGGTTGCCAAGCCAAGGAAAACCAACATCAGGCTCGAAAAGCCAAACAAGAGTCAACGGGGCAAGGGTTATGCCGATGCCGATGGCAATAATCAACGCCGCTTCCAGTGCAGCCACTAAGGCCGGAACCAGCGCTCTGTTCAAGGTTGGCTATTTACCTTGAATAATTTCACGCATCAGCTGCGCAGTCTCGCTTGGTGTTTTTCCAACTTTGACGCCAACCGCTTCGAAAGCTTCTTTCTTTGCCTGAGCAGTTCCAGCTGATCCAGAAACAATCGCACCTGCGTGACCCATGGTCTTACCCTCGGGTGCCGTGAATCCTGCCACGTAGGCAACCACTGGCTTGGTGACGTGCTTAGAGATGTATTCAGCAGCTTTTTCTTCGCTGTCACCACCAATTTCACCAATCAACACGATTGCTTCGGTCTCGTCATCTGCCTCAAAAGCCTCTAAAGCATCGATGTGGGTGGTTCCAATTACTGGGTCTCCACCAATTCCGATGCCAGTGGAGAATCCGATGTCTCTCAGCTCGAACATCATCTGGTAGGTCAAAGTTCCGCTCTTGCTAACCAAGCCAATTGGTCCGTGACCGGTGATGTTGCTTGGGGTAATACCCGCGTTGGACTTACCTGGGCTAATGATTCCCGGGCAGTTTGGACCAATCATTCGACTCTTGTTGCCTTTTTGCAGATTGTGATCCCAGGCAACAGCGCTGTCGTGAACAGGAATTCCCTCAGTGATTGTGACAATCAGTGGCATTTGAGCATCAATTGCCTCAATCATTGCTGATTTAGCAAATGCTGGTGGCACGAAGATAACGCTTACGTTGGCATCGGTTTTTGCAATGGCCTCTTCAACGGAACCAAACACAGGCAGGCTGTGTCCATCAATTTCTACTGTTTCTCCAGCTTTGCGAGGGTTCACGCCACCAACGATGTTTGAACCACCGGCCAGCATGCGCTGGGTGTGCTTCATTCCCTCGGCACCGGTCATTCCCTGAACGATGATTTTTGAATCTGAATCTAAATAAATAGCCACTTTTATACCTTTGCCAATTCTGCGGCCCTGTCAGCTCCGCCGTCCATTGTTTCCGCGAGAGTGATTAGAGGGTGGTTGTAATCGCTAAGGATTTTGCGCCCCTCATCAACATTGTTTCCATCAAGCCTCACAACAAGTGGCTTGCTGGCTGCATCAC
Source organism: uncultured Micrococcales bacterium (assembly GCA_913056225.1). Classification (GTDB taxonomy): domain Bacteria; phylum Actinomycetota; class Actinomycetes; order Actinomycetales; family Microbacteriaceae; genus CAJXVY01. The sequence goes on from CAJXMQ010000064.1 coordinate 4,857, forward strand.
CAAGTTTGTCCAAAGCGCCAACGATGCCGTTTGCAACTGCGTCACAGGCGGTGATTCCACCAAATACATTTACAAACACACTCTTGACCTGGCTGTCTCCCAGAATTACATCCAGTCCAGCGGCCATAACCTCGGCACTAGCTCCACCTCCAATGTCTAGGAAGTTTGCAGGCTTCACGCCGCCGTGGGCTTCACCCGCATAAGCAACAACATCCAAAGTGGACATCACCAGGCCGGCACCATTTCCAATGATTCCAACTTCACCATCCAGCTTGACGTAGTTCAAATCATTTTCTTTCGCCTTTGCCTCTAGAGGGTCAAGCTGATCGCGCTCCATCTGCTCGCGCTCATGACGGAACTCTGCGTTCTCATCCAGAGTCACCTTGCCATCGAGGGCGATGATTTTTCCCTCTGCAGTTTTCACCAGCGGGTTCACCTCAACCAAGGTTGCGTCTTCTTTTTCAAATACGTCATACAGCTTCACAAAAACTTCACTGACTGAGTCAATCAACTCAGCTGGGAAATTTGCCTGAGCTGCAATTTCCTTCGCCTTTGCCAGGTCAATGCCCTCGTTGGCGCTGATTTCAACTCGTGCCAAAGCCTCTGGTCGCTCCTCGGCTAACTGCTCGATTTCAACCCCACCCTCAACCGAGCACAATGCCAGGAAGGTTCTATTTGAGCGATCTAACAGGACCGAAAAATAATATTCACTCTCAATGTTTGCTCCCTGAGCAATCATCAGCCTCTTCACAACGTGGCCCTTGATGTCCAGTCCCAAAATGGACTCGGCTGCGGCCTTCGCCTCTTCTGGAGTTTTCGCAACCTTGACTCCACCGGCTTTTCCTCGGCCACCAACTTTGACCTGAGCTTTTACAACTACGACTCCACCGATTTCTTTGGCAGCCTGTTCCGCGTCTTCAGGGGTGTCAACAACAATCCCTGCGAGCACTGGAACTTG
>CAJXMQ010000065.1 GCA_913056225.1 uncultured Micrococcales bacterium
AAAAACTAGATCAACAGGGAAGCCCAAAAATTGTTGATTACTTCAAGAAAAAAAATGGAGAGCCCGGGGAGATAGCTGTGAAGCTATTGGCGAATTTAGACCAGGCCAAGCAGTCTCCACTTTGGCGAATACTGGTTTCACTATCAATCCGACACGTTGGTCCAGTTGCAGCCAGGGCACTGGCGGATCACTTTGGTTCAATTGACCGCATTTTTGAGGCAAGCGAAGAGCAGTTGAGTGAAATTGATGGAGTGGGGCCAACTTTGGCTGAGAGCATCAAGAGTTGGATCGAGGTCGATTGGCACCGAGACATTATTGAGCGTTGGCGTGCCAGTGGTGTGAAATTAGAAATTGATGATCACCCGGGACCTGGAAAGCTAACTGTTGATGGCGTTCTGGCCGGTCAAACAGTTGTTGTCACAGGTTCTCTGGAAGGCATGACCCGAGAAGAAGTTGAAGAGGCAATCAGAGCAGCGGGTGGCAAACCTGCAAGCTCAGTTTCAAAAAATACCTCGTTTCTAGTTGCAGGTCCGGGGGCGGGTTCTAAGCTAACCAAGGCAGAACAGCTGGGGATTGAGATAATTGATCTGGATCAGCTCAGAACCCGTTTGCGGATCTGAACTGCTTATAAGCTTGAACTCACCGACTGAAGGTAATAAATGAGTGAAATAACGCCCGAGACCGTTCGGCACCTGGCATCGCTAGCAAGAATTTTGGTGACCGATGAGGAAGTTGAAAAACTGGCAAAAGAATTAGATGTAATTGTTGAGTCGGTGGCTACGGTGAAAGGTGCGGTTAGCGCTGACACCCCTGCTACCAGCCACCCAATTCCGATGAGCAATGTTTATCGAGAGGACGTGGTGAAGCCCTCGTTGTCTCAACAAGAGGCTCTCAGTAACGCCCCGGATCAAGCTGATGGCAAATTCAAAGTCAATGCGATTTTGGATGAGGAGTAATTGAAATTGAGTGAATTGCACAAAAAACCAGCCAGTGAACTTGCTCAAATGCTTCGAAGTGGAGAGGTTACCTCCGTTCAGCTAACAGAGTTGTTTTTAGACCGAGCAGAGAAACTAAACCCGCTAACCAATAGCTTTCTAAGAATCAATCGAGAAACCGCAATTGAGCAGGCCAAGCATGCAGATGAGTTGATTGCGGCAGGCAAGGCACCCAGTGTGTTGACCGGAGTGCCAATTGCGGTGAAGGACAACCTCACTACAACCGACGCTATCACCACTGCCGGCAGCAAGATTTTGGAAAACTATCTTCCGCAGTATGACTCGACGGTTGTTTCAAAGCTGCGAGCGGCGGCCATGCCGATTTTGGGAAAAACTAACCTCGATGAATTTGCAATGGGCTCCTCGACCGAGTTCAGCGCCTATGGACCTAGCAAAAACCCTTGGGATCTAGAAAGAATCCCTGGCGGTAGTGGAGGAGGGTCCTCATCGGCCGTCAGTGGCTTTTTGGCGCCGATTGCCATCGGTTCAGACACTGGAGGCTCAATTCGCTTCCCAGCTGCTGTAACCGGCAGTGTGGGCGCTAAGCCAACCTACGGCGCTGTCTCACGATACGGCCTCATTGCCTTGGCTAGCTCCCTAGACCAGGTTGGACCGGTTACCAATGATGTTTTAGATGCAGCCCTTTTGCAAGACGTAATTGCAGGACACGACCCAATGGATTCAACATCCCTGGTTGACTCTCTTGGTCAGATGGCGGATTTTGCCTCGAAGACTGATGTCAAAGGCCTAAGGGTTGGCGTTATCAAGCAACTTGCAAGTGATGGTTTTCACCCAGGTATCAAAGCTAGATTCGATGAATCAATCCAGCTACTCGTTGATGCCGGAGCTGAAATTGTTGAGGTTGACTGCCCCAGTTTCGAGTATGCAGTAAGTGCTTACTACCTAATCCTGCCCGCTGAGGCATCTTCTAACCTTGCAAGATTTGATGCGGTTAGATTTGGTCAAAGAGTATTGCCCGAGGGTAACCCAACCATTGAAAGAGTTATGGCAGCCACTCGTGAGGCTGGTTTTGGCCCAGAGGTGAAGCGCAGAATTATTCTTGGCACCTACGCCCTTTCCAGTGGTTATTACGATGCCTACTACGGTTCAGCTCAAAAGGTTAGAACTTTGATTCAGCAGGATTTTGAAAAAGCTTTCGCGGCAGCTGATGTTTTGATCTCTCCTACAGCTCCAACCACCGCCTTCAAATTTGGAGAGAAGTTGGATGATCCGCTGGCTATGTATCTAAATGATGTTGCCACCATCCCTGCAAACCTTGCTGGCATTCCCGGCATCAGCGTCCCTAACGGTCTTGCCGAGAATGATTTGCCATCCGGTTTGCAGATTCTAGCGGCAGCCAAAAATGACGGTGTTATGTATTCGGCAGCTGCCGGCATTGAGAAATTACACAACGATAAGTGGGGCAAGCGAATGATTGATTTCGCACCTGAGTTGGAGGTGAACTGATGGCCAAAGCAGAGTTGATGGATTTTGATGAAGCAATCGAAAAATATGAAGTTGTAATTGGTCTAGAGGTTCACGTTGAGCTAAACACCAACACCAAAATGTTTTGCGGCTGCGCAAACGAGTTTGGAGATCAGCCAAACACCAATGTTTGTCCAGTTTGTCTAGGTTTACCGGGAGCGTTGCCAGTGGTCAACGGCAAGGCCGTTGAATACAGCATTGCTATTGGTCTTGCATTGAATTGTTCGATTGCAAGTGATGGCAGGTTTGCTAGAAAAAACTACTTCTATCCAGACCTGAGCAAAAACTTCCAGACATCTCAATACGATGAGCCAATTGCCTTCGAGGGGCAGCTCGAGGTTCCAGTTGCCAGTGGCAAGGTTTATAACGTGGCCATTGAGCGAGCTCACATGGAAGAAGATGCTGGAAAGCTAAGCCACGTTGGAGGCGCTGGAAGAATTCAGGGAGCTGAATACTCACTGGTTGATTTCAACCGTGCAGGTGTTCCATTGGTGGAGATTGTCACCAAGCCCATATTTGACTCAGGCTCCGAGGCACCAGAGCTAGCAAGTGCATACGTGCGCCAGATTAGGGAAATTGTGAAAGCAATGGATGTTAGTGACGCACGTATGGAGCGTGGAAACGTTCGTTGTGATGCAAACGTCTCATTGAGGCCAAAGGGCCAAGAAAAACTTGGAACCAGGACCGAGACTAAAAACGTGAACTCATTGCGAAGCGTTGAAAATGCGGTTCGCTATGAAATTCAAAGACAGGCTGCGATTTTGGCAGCAGGCGGAGAAATCACCCAGGAAACGCGTCACTGGCACGAGGACAAGAAATACACCTCGGCCGGAAGACCAAAAAGCGATGCCGATGATTACCGCTATTTCCCCGAGCCTGATTTAGTTCCAGTTCAGCCAACTGAAGAGCTGATTGAAGAAATTAGAACCCGACTTCCCGAAAACCCAGCCAGCAGAAGAGCGAGGCTGCAGCAGGAGTGGGCGTTGAGCGACAATGAATTTAGAGACATCGTTAATTCAGATCTGTTGGATGAAATTGACAGCACCGTATCGCTTGGAGTCAGTGCCCAGTCTGCCAAAAAGTGGTGGACCGGTGAGATTGCTCGAATTGCAAATGTCGAAGGTAAAGAAATTTCGGAGCTTTCTGTCACTCCCGAGGATGTTGCCGAAATCGAAAAAATGATTACTGATGGCAAGCTCAATGACCGATTGGCTCGCGAGGCGCTCTCGGGAGTTATTGCTGGGGAGGGTTCAGTTGCAGAAGTTGTCAGCGCTAAGGGCCTCGAGGTTGTAAGCGACGACGGAGCACTGACCGCAGCGGTTGATAAAGCACTTGCAGAGCAGCCAGACGTGTTGGAAAAAATCCGAGCCGGGAAAGAACAGGCAGCTGGAGCAATCATCGGTTCGGTTATGAAGGAGATGCGTGGCCAAGCTGATGCTGGACGAGTTCGAGAGTTGATTCTAGAACGAGCTAAGTCCTAGATTTCTTGGGGTGAGTAACGGGACTTGAACCCGCGGCCCCCTGGACCACAACCAGGTGCTCTACCAGCTGAGCTATACCCACCAAGTTCTTCTCGCCTAGGCGGAAGCTTTCAAATTGTATCAGCTTGCAGCCGTTCAGCCACAGCTTTAGCCTGTTCTGATTTAACTCCGGGAGATTCAACCAGAATCACTTCCTTGTAATAGCGGAGCTCAATGATTGATTCCAGAATGTCAGTCAAGGCCCTGTGATTACCCGCTTTTTTAGGCTGAGCCTGATAAACATCTGGGAACCAGCGCTTAGAGATTTCTTTCAGGGACGAAACATCTACATTTCGATAGTGCAAAAAACTGTCAAGCTCAGGCATTTGGCGATTGATAAACATCCTGTCGGTGCCAATCGAGTTTCCACACAGGGGAGCGGTGCGAGCCTCGGGAACAAACTTCTGAACATATTCAGTGACCTGCTTGTCAGCCTCCTCAATTGTGATGCCAGAGGCTAATTCAGGCAATAGACCCGACTTCTCGTGCATCTTGGTCACAAACTCACCCATGTTGGCTAAAGCCTCCTCCGAGGGTTTGATCACCAGCTGCAGGCCTTCATCCAAAATATTTAGATCAGAATCTGTGATGATAACTGCAATTTCAACAATCTCGTCTTTTGCTAAGTCGAGACCAGTCATCTCGCAGTCCACCCATACCAAATTAGAAGCCATTTATTACTCTCCCGCGTGACGGGCACGCTTGGTTGCTCGCTCCAATTTGTTGGCTTCGCGCCTTTCAATCCTTTGCTCTCTCCTCATTTGGCGACCTTCAATCAGCCAGTAGAGGACTGGAACCAGTATCAATGTCAAAATCGTAGAGGAGAACAAACCACCGATTACAACTACCGCAAGTGGTTGTGAAATGAATCCGCTTCCTCCGGTGACACCCAAAGCCAGTGGAGTGAGGGCAAAGATGGTTGCAAACGCTGTCATCAAAATTGGCCTCAGTCGCTGACGGGAACCATCCATCATGGCGTCTTTAACGCTTCTGCCCTGCTCTCGGTATTGGTTGATTAGGTCAATCAAGACAATTGCATTTGTGACCACGATTCCAGTCAGCAATAGCAATCCAATCAATGAAGGAACAGCAAGGGCGATGTCTGTTATCAGCAGCATCACGAATGCTCCGGTTGCTGCAAACGGAATGCTAATCAACAGAATCAAAGGCTGAATTAAGGATCCAAATGTTGCAACCAGCACGATGTAAATAATTGCAATTGCCGCCAGCAGCGCAAGGCCCAATTGAGTGAAGCTCTCGGCCTGATCGGCAGCAACACCGCCAACAATTGCCTCGGTGGCAGCGGGCAATTGAACCTCGTCTAAGGCTTCAGTGATTTGTTCAGTCACGGCTCCAAGGTCATCAAAGTTAGATGCGATCGAAACTGTTGCCGTCCTGTCGCCCAAAGCACTGGTTATGGTTCTGGGTTTCAACACCTCTTCGATGTCAGCGATTGTGCTTAGCTGAACCGGCCCGGTCGCAGCTGGAATCAGAATCTGTTCAACTTGTCCAATGGTTTCAGGAATCTGTTGGTTAGCAATAAAGATGTCAACATCTTTACCTTCCAGGTTCAACGCCCCTATCGGCTGTGGTCTTAGTTGCTGGCTAAC
>CAJXMQ010000066.1 GCA_913056225.1 uncultured Micrococcales bacterium
TTCTGCGTTGCTCAATTTCCATGGGGCAATTGTAAGCGGTATCCACTCAATTGGCTTTTCCCAAACGCCGAATCTTGTGCTAGCTCTAAGCTGGAGAGGTGCAAGCGAAGAAAATTATCGTGCTGGGTTCGACTGGTTCCATCGGCACTCAGGCTCTTGAGGTTATCGCCGATAACCCTGAACTGTTTGAGCTTGTTGGGATAGCAGCCGGCAAAAATGTTGAACTCGCCGAAGCTCAGGCCAACGAGTTTGGTCTAGCGAAAGACAAAGTCGCGTTTGGAGCTGATCAAGCTTCAAGTTTGGCCAAAGACCTCGACGCCGATGTCGTGGTAAACGGAATAACTGGCTCAGTGGGACTGTCCTCAACGATCGCAACATTGGAAAGCGGTAAAACACTGGCGCTTGCAAATAAGGAGTCGCTGATAGTTGGCGGAGAGCTTATAAAGTCCATTGCAAATCCTGGGCAAATAGTTCCGGTTGATTCAGAGCACTCGGCAATTGCTCAATGTCTATGGTCGGGCAAACCCAAGGAAGTTCAAAGACTGATACTGACCGCCAGCGGTGGCCCCTTTAGAGGCTTCAGCAAGGACGAACTTGCCCGTGTTACTCCGGCGCAGGCCCTGGCTCACCCGACCTGGGTTATGGGAAGGGTGGTGACCACCAACTCAGCAACACTGGTGAACAAAGGGCTTGAGCTTATCGAGGCACACCTGTTGTTTGATGTGGAGTTTGAAAAAATCGCAGTGACTGTTCACCCGCAATCAATTGTTCACTCAATGGTTGAGTTCATCGATGGATCTGTCATCGCACAGTGTTCCCCGCCAGACATGAAATTGCCGATCGCTCTTGGCATGAGCTGGCCGGATAGAACTCCGGGGGCGGTGAATGCGCTTGATTTCAGCAGTTTCCAACAGTGGCAATTTGAGCCTTTGGATGAAGATGTTTTTAGCGCCATTCGCTTGGCCCGCCAAGTTGGAATGGCTGGGAAAACCTTTCCTGCCGTTTACAACGCCAGCAATGAAGAGGCAGTTGAGGCTTTTCACGAGGGAAAAATTGGTTTCTTGAAAATCCTGGAAATTATCGAGCAAACCATTGATGCACATACCCCCGAGAGTGAGATATCTCTTTCCTCGGTTTTAGAGGCTGAGAAGTGGGCTAGGGAATTCGCCAATGGCCTAATTGACCAAATTCACAGGTAGCGAGAGTATCGTTTTAGCTGTGGAGACCATCTTTTATATTCTGGGCATAGTTTTTGTCGTAATCGGATTGGCTATCTCCATTGGGCTGCACGAACTTGGCCACCTAATTCCAGCGAAGCTTTTCGGTGTCAGGGTGAAGCAATACATGATTGGTTTTGGCCCAACCGTCTGGTCCTCCAAAAGAGGCGAGACTGAATACGGGATCAAAGGGATACCACTCGGTGGCTACATCTCCATGATCGGTATGTTCCCGCCGGAAAAAGCGGGAAAAAAATCACGCTTATTTCAGTCTTCAATTCAACAAGCTCGTGACGAGCACCTTGGTGAGATCAGCGAACAGGATAAGGGCAGAGAGTTCTACCGACTGAGTGTGCCAAAGAAGCTAACGGTGATGCTGGGTGGACCGTTTATGAATTTCCTGCTTGGCATGGTTCTAATCATGTCGGCCTTGAGTCTCATCGGTTCGCCCCAACTGTCAATGACGGTAAACCAGGTTTTGCCCTGCGTTCAGGGCAGTGGTCCGCAGGGTGAGTGTTCAGAATTAGATCCACCATCACCTGCCCTTGAGGCGGGTTTCGAAGCTGGTGACACAGTGACTGCAGTGAATGGCGCCCGAGTTGAATCTTGGGACCAGGTGATTAGTCAAATGGATGTTCAGCCAGGGAGTGCAGTAGCCATAGAGGTTGAGCGCGATGGGCGGCCAGTTTCCTTGGTGGTAACTCCGGTCTGGTTTGAACGAGCAGTGTTTGACCCGCAAACCTCACAAATTGTTGAGGATGAAAATGGTAACCCGGTCACCGAATTGCAACCCTTTCTAGGTGTCCAACTTGGCAGTGTTTTGACACCAATGCCGATAACAGACTCTTTTGCAATGGGGATCGATGCCACAGCTAGTGTCTTTGAGTTGGTTTTGCAGCTTCCTCAAAACATTGCCGAGGTTGCTGCCTCCACATTTGGAAGCACCGAGCGAGACCCGAATGGACCGGTGTCGATATTGGGTGTCGCTCAGATTTCAGGTGAGATAGCGGCCAGCGACCAAGCAAGTTTCGAGGCAAGGTTGGCAAGTGGTTTATTGATAATGGGGAGCTTGAATTTTGCCCTGTTTGTTTTCAACCTAATTCCACTACTTCCTTTGGATGGTGGTCACGTAGCAGGTGCACTGTATGAGGGTGCTAAACGAAGAGGATTCAAACTTTTGGGCCAGAAAGACCCAGGCCCAGTTGATACGGCAAAGATGATTCCTGTGGCCTATGGGGTTTGGGCATTACTGATGGGAACGGGGCTTTTGTTGATAATTGCCGATATCGTTAACCCAATATCAATTTTTGGTTAGGAACAGTTCAGTCTTTTTCGCTGTTTACTGTTATTGCTAATCAAGTTCGAAGGAATGTAATGCCAGCAGTGAATCTAGGTGCCCCCAAACTTCCACCACCAACCTTGGCTCCAAGGAGAAAAACCAGGCAGATTAAGGTCGGAAATCTAGGGGTTGGTTCAGATTCACCAATCAGTGTTCAGTCAATGACCACTACCCAGACCACGGACATCAATGGCACGTTGCAACAAATTGCTGAGCTCACCGCCAGTGGTTGCGATGTTGTCAGGGTTGCCTGTCCCACCCAGGATGACGCTGATGTTTTGCATGTGATTGCCAAAAAAAGCCAGATTCCTGTGATTGCCGATATTCACTTCCAGCCCAAATACGTTTTTCAAGCAATCGATGCCGGTTGCGGAGCAGTCCGGGTAAATCCTGGAAACATCAAGAAATTTGATGACAAGGTTGCAGACATCTCGAAAGCAGCCAAAGATGCTGGTGTTTCTTTGCGAATTGGAGTAAATGCGGGATCTTTGGACCCAAGGCTTTTAGAAAAATATGGCAAGCCAACCGCTGAAGCACTTGTTGAATCAGCGGTTTGGGAGGCAAGCCTGTTTGAAGAACATGATTTTCACGATTTTAAGATTTCGGTGAAACACAACGACCCAGTAGTCATGGTTCGCGCCTATGAGATGTTGGCAGAGCGAGGCGATTGGCCACTTCACCTCGGAGTTACCGAGGCCGGGCCTGCCTTCCAGGGAACAATCAAAAGCTCAGTCGCATTTGGTGCCCTGCTGTCAAAGGGAATTGGTGACACCATACGTGTTTCACTTTCGGCACCACCGGTTGAGGAAATCAAGGTGGGTAGCCAGATTCTTGAAAGCTTGAACCTAAGGCCTAGAAAGCTAGAAATCGTCTCTTGCCCATCCTGCGGAAGAGCGCAGGTCGATGTTTATAAATTGGCCGATGATGTCACTGCTGGTTTGGAGCACCTAACAGTTCCGATCAGGGTTGCTGTGATGGGATGCGTTGTGAATGGTCCGGGTGAGGCACGTGAAGCTGACTTGGGGGTTGCTAGCGGAAACGGCAAGGGTCAAATCTTTGTAAAGGGAGAGGTAATCAAAACCGTTCCCGAAGATGAAATTGTGAAAACTCTGATCGAAGAGGCCAATAGGATTGCGGCCGATATGGACACTTCTGAGATTGGATCCGCCCAGGTGCAAGTCCAGGGAGAATAAGCAGGCTAACATTGTGGCCATGCCAATTCGTCTGAGCCAACTTTTTTTCAGATCCCTTCGTGAAGACCCGGTGGAAGCCGAGGTAGACAGTCACAAGTTACTGGTTCGCTCCAGTTATATCCGCAGAGCGGCCCCCGGAATCTATTCATGGTTGCCACTTGGTTTGATGGTCAAATCAAAAATTGAGCAAATCGTTCGCGAAGAGATGCACAACGCAGGTGCTCAGGAAGTGCATTTCCCAGCACTGCTTCCCAAGGAGCCCTATCAGGAGACCGGGCGCTGGGACGAATACGGTGACAACATTTTCAGACTGCAGGATCGTAAAAAAGCCGATTACCTGCTTGCGCCAACTCACGAGGAAGTTTTCACGTTGTTGGTGAAGGACCTGTATGGAAGCTATAAAGACCTTCCCCTGCAGCTTTATCAAATCCAAACTAAGTACCGGGATGAAGCTCGACCCAGAGCTGGATTGCTTCGTGGGCGCGAATTCATTATGAAAGACGCCTACAGCTTCGACATCGATGATGAGGGTTTGGATGCCTCATATCAATCTCAGCGGGATGCATACGAGCGTATTTTTCAGAGGCTTGGTCTTGAGTATGTGATTTGTGCTGCGGATGCCGGTGCCATGGGTGGCTCAAAAAGCGAAGAGTTCTTGGCTCCAAGTGCCATCGGTGAAGATACTTTTGTGCGTTCCAACGGAGGCTTTGCAGCAAATGTGGAGGCGGTTAGATTTGAAGTTGCGGCAAAGGTAGACGCAAGTGAGGTTCCCGCGGCGGAAGTTCATGACTCTCCCGACACTCCAACAATCAAAACACTGGTCGATTTTTCAAACGCAAACCTGACTCGTTTCCCGGAGGGTGAATTCACGGCAGCCGACACCTTGAAAAACGTGGTGTTGAAGCTAGTCTTCCCAGATGGAAAATCCAAACTAGTTGTCGTTGGAATTCCTGGAGACCGAGATGTTGATCAAAAGCGGGCTGAGGCTTGGTTTGGATGCGATGTCGAGCAGGCCAGCGAAGAGGATTTCAAACAACGCCCGGAGCTAGTTAAGGGCTATATTGGTCCAGCTAAAAACGGGAAGCAGTTTTTAGGGCTGGAAGCTCAAAGCAAGCTTGAGTATTTACTAGACCCAAGAGTTGCCGAGGGCTCAAACTGGATCACGGGCGCAAACGAACATGAAAAACATGTCTATAACTTGGTCCATGGCCGGGACTTCTCTGCTGATGGAATCGCCGATATAGCCAATATCTCGGCAGGGGATCCTGCTCCCGACGGCTCTGGAGCACTAGAGCTTGCAAGGGGTATTGAAATCGGTCACGTTTTCCAGCTTGGTCGCAAATACGCGGAGGCGCTGGGACTTAAGGTTTTAGACGAAAACGGCAAGTTGGTGACTGTCACAATGGGTTCCTACGGCATTGGAGTTACCAGAATCATGGCTGTTTTGGCTGAGGAAAACCACGACGACAAGGGACTGATTTGGCCACAGAGCGTTGCCCCCGCAGATATTCAAGTAGTGCCAACTGGTAAGGATGAGGAAGTTTATGCTGTCGCTGAGCGGCTAACTGCCGAATTAGAGCAGGCCGGAAAAACTGTTTTGATTGACGACAGGCCAAAGGTCAGTCCAGGGGTGAAGTTTGCAGATGCAGAACTTATCGGAATACCGAAAATTCTGATTGTTGGCAAAGGTTTGGCCGATGGCGAGGTCGAGATTTGGGACAGAGTGGCAAACAACCGGATGACTGTCAATGTAGAATCGGCTATCGAGCAGCTACTCAGCTAGCCGGAGGTGAAAATTGGATATCGATCTAAGCATTCTAA
>CAJXMQ010000067.1 GCA_913056225.1 uncultured Micrococcales bacterium
CGCGGCGATGAATTACTGCATGAGGATTCTGGCAAGGGTGAGGGCTTTTTATCTGACCTTGCCTACGAGTGGGAACAAGAGGCCCTAAAGGCAACCAACAGAGTGGTTTTGGTCAGAACAACTTTAGTTATGAGCCCCAAAAAGGGAGCCCTTGGAAGACTGATTCCGTTGATCAAGGCCTTCCTTGGAGGTCCATTCGGGACTGGCAAGCAGTGGCAGGCTTGGATTTCTGTGGTTGATGAGGCAAGGGCAATCATTCATCTAATTGAAAACAAAAAAACTGAAGGACCCTACAACCTGGCAGCACCCGAGCATGCCACAACATCGGATCTGATCAAGGCGGTTGCCAAAGCATTCAACAGGCCCTCTTGGCTCAGAGTTCCTGGCTGGGCTATGAAGCTTTTATTAGGGGAGGCAGCTGAAGAATTGCTGTTGGGAAGTAAGAAAATGTCTTCTGAAAAATTGAGAAATACAGGTTTTGAGTTCACTCACCCTGATCTTCGCTCAGCGGCTAAGTACGTGGCGGCTAACTAACCCTGCGTCGCCTCATGATTTCATCCAGGTCAGCTTTTACCTTGGGAAGTTCAATCACGTTATCTTCCACTGGAGCCTGCTCCTCCACCAACGGTTTAGGAAGCGGATTTGGTGACCACCCCTCAGGCTTTGCTACTGGTTTGGATTTGAACTGAGGCCTAACCAGCAAGCTTGCAAGGATTACCTCGATTTCTTTTTTGGCTCTTTGGCTAAGCAGAATTGAGCCCAGGCTAAGCAGTAAAGCAGGGATTGCAGCAAAGACCCAAGCGAGTGAATTTGCCATTGAAACAAAACTGAAAACCGAAGCCAACAAGAAGCCTGCAAACACAAGTGCTGTAATCATCCTGGTTTTTTGCAAGCGACTGATCTGCGCGGCAAGAGAGCTTGGAACAGTGTTTCGCTCAACCATTTTTGGCATTCGCTTTTCAAGTTCAACAAACTCCCTAGAGGATGACCAGCTCGGGATGAAAAACACCAGCCAAAGAATGGCAATAGCCATCAGCGCTAGGCCACTTATTCCAGCTGGGAAATCCATAACAATAAAGTTATGGCTGAAGGTTAGTCGTTGTTGTTATCTTGCTCGGAGTGTTGCTTATCTTCCTAGACGAGAAATAACGCCATTTTTGGCCTCATCTCTGGTCAGGGCGAAGATTTTGTGATCTCGCCAATCGCCATTGATGTGTATGTAGCGTTGCTTGACACCTTCAAACCTGAAGCCTAATTTTTCAACAATTCTCAAGCTGGCCAGGTTTTCTGGTCTGATGGCAATCTCCACCCGGTGCAGTCTCATCTGGTTGAACATGTAATCACTTACCAGGGCAACAGCGGTTGGTGTTATCGACCTGCCTGCGTATTTCTCACTTATCCAATAGCCAATGGAGCCTGAAGATACCGATCCATACAAAATATTCGCAGCATTAACCTGGCCAACTATTTTGGAATCAACAACGATGACCGTCGCCAACGCTGAGCCATCTCGATGTTGCCTGAGCAAGCTTCTGACCATGCCCTTAACATCCAAAAGTCTCGAGCCTCCAGGAACGGTTGCCTCCCAGGGCTCCAGCCACGGCCTTTCCGACATCAAAATGGATTCTAGGTCTCGCCAGTCCCGCAACTGAAGCGGTCGGAGGGTGACCTCTCCAGAAACTAATTTGAATGCGGGTTCCATGCTGGCAAGATTAGTAGCATGTCGGCAATAGGGACTGAGAAACAGAGGATTCGTAAGCAGTTGCTTATGAATAGAAATTCTCACGCCAGACCTCAGGATTTTTCTTTACAGCTTGGCCAGCTAATCGAATCCCAATCAGGACTCATCGCCAGTTACTCAGCAACTGACACTGAGCCAGAGACAAAATCCATCAACAAACTTCTTAGTTCTCAAAAAAAACTAGTCCTGCCAGAAATAAGTGGTTCTAATTTGATCTGGAGAATCCCTGAAAGGCTGGTTCCGGGACCCCATGGCATCAAAACTCCAATCGGGCCGAAAGTAGAACTTGATCAGGTATCACTGGTTCTAGCTCCAGCTCTGGCCGTTGACTCCAAGGGCTTCAGGCTTGGCAAAGGTGGCGGATACTACGACAGGGCTTTGCAGGGTTTTGCAGGATTGGTTTATGCATTGGTTTTCGAATCCGAATACCTAGAATCTCTTCCGATTGAAAATCACGATGTGAAGATTCACGGTGTGATTACAGAAAAAACAGTTAGAACCTTCTAAGACCAGTGAGGGGGCCTGTTATCCAACAGGTCTTGATCATTACTGTCAAAATTCGTGTTCCCTGGTTTTTCAACAAAGGTGTTCACGCCCAATGCATCAGCCAACCGCTTGGCAACCCTGTCTGGTTCGCTGAATAGCTCAAAGACATGCACCCGCTGATAGAGATAGCCATACTGCGACCAAACCTTGCGGGCTCCACTGAGATACAGTCGCCAGTCGCGGTTCATGATTTCCCAGTCGGCATCAATCAAAGCAACCTTGTTTCCATAAACCGCCAGCATGCTGATCTCGGGGGCTGGATTCTCAATCACCCGAACTCCTCTTTTTCGCAACCGAGTCGCAAGATCAAAAAGCAATGGGTCATCTGATTTTTGATAATCAAGCTCTGGTTGGGAGTTACCGATGAGTTTCCTCAACTGCATAATCTCAGCAGATTTGCTGTTCTTGGGCAGGTCCTCATCACCGATGCAACTAACAACTGTCAGTTTTTTTCTGGCAGTAGCAATCAAATTCGCCAGATTCACCGAGGACTGATCTCCGCTGAGGTCCCCAAAACTAAGCTTCACTCGACCCTCGGGGGTTAGGGCAAAGCCAAGTGAGAAAATCACTCGATCGCTGACCCGGTGACTGAGATTCGAAAGTGAGCTTATAAATAAACCCTCACGGCCGTGGGATTCCCAGAAGCTGTCAAGTTCTGCTGAATTCTTTCTCTCTGCCTGCAGAGCTTTCTGAATCCGCTCGGCATGTGTCTCGGAAGCGCTGCAAACTGTTAGTGACTGCTCCGGAGTGTTTCTAGCATGGGCAGTAACCAGCTGAACCACGCTTCTCAGCTCCCCGTCGGAAGACTCCGTTGCGCCCTCAATGGTTGATTGGGCTCGGTTGTTTTCAGTTACGTGCACAAACTCATAGTTGGAGTTTTCCAAGACCTGGTCTGCTGTCAGTGTCAGATTTAGCCTCTGCTGATAAAACTCACGGTTTAGATAATCACCCATCACCTGTCCATGGGGGCGGTAGCTTCTGGAAATACTGCTACTTCCAAAAGACTCTTGAGCCAGTTGGAAAAAGCTCTGTCTGGATGCCTGCTCGGTGGATGCGGAAAGCGCGATGGTGTTGAAATTCATAGCAGTCGCAATTTGAGGATCGCCAAACACCACTAGCTGTTTGCAACGATTCAGAGATGGGATAATTTCAGCCACTCCAACACTTGCGGCATCCATCACGATGCAAACATCAAACTGCTCTGTGTCTAGCAATTTGGATTGAAGCTCCATCGGAGAAATGCCAACCACATTGCTAAGACTTGGCCAGATCGATTCAGTCTTGGCCGCAATGGTCTTCATTGAACCTTCTCTTAGCTTTAAAAGCTCCTTTAGCTTGTCTGCCTGTTCGGTGTTTTCTAAAGAAGACTTCCAATTCCGTGACTGCTGATAGCTCAACTTGGCCGAACCCGCCTCAATCAAATCTTGATTGGATTGCTCGTACTCTTTTTCCAATTCCGCTATTCGAGTGGCGTCATACTCCAAGATCTTCTGGTTCTGACCAACAACCGCTTCAAAGGCTGACTGCCACCAGCTGAGCTGGAACTCGTTTAACAGTCTTTGCTTGTTTGGCTTGATTTCTGTCAGCTGCTGAGCGAGGTCGCTCAAACCAGCTGATTCTAAGTTTGAGATGATGGTTTTTCTGTCCAAATAGCCATTCAGGATTTCGGTTTTTTCACTCAATCCCTGCAACTTGGTTTTCAAATCAGCAAAGCTCAGTCGGCTCAAAAGTTCAATGTCGGGATCATTATTTAAATGCTTCTGAATTCCAGTTATTCTCTCGGCGACTCTCTCAAACACATTAGAGACATTCGCTAAACCAGTTGGCACCGAGGGTGGTGCCTTGGTGTCGGCAAGCTCGTACCACAGCTCTCTTTGTTTCTGAGCCTCCACCAGGGCATTATGCAAATTGCCAACCTGAGCCGAGGGTCGGAGATAACTCTTGGCTAGTTTTTTGAATCTCCTGCGCTGTGCACCACTCATCTCCTTGCGCTGCTGTCGGGCTGAGGTCGCCGTAATCAGATCTCCAAGTGGTCGGTCATAAATCTCTGGGGTGAATTTATCCAAGGTTTCCCGAATACCCACCAATAACTTCACCTGCACAGACCAGTCCTCGACTGTTTTTGCAGGTCTCAGATTCAGGTTGTCAAAATACTCTGCCAATTGCGTCATGGCCATATCCAAATCACCATCAACCAATTCCGCTACCGATTGCAAAGCAGTATCAATTTGTTGCTGGTTATCAAACTGGGATCCAAACCAATCGGTATCGGTAGCGCCGTAACTAAACACTCCTGAGTCACTAGCTTTTTGCAACAGCTCCATTGCAGATTCAGAATCCTTCAGCTGCACCAGCATGTTTTCTGGAAATCTAGCTGAGTTGGTTGCTGGCTCATCTCTTGCCGACAGCTCGCTCAGTTTGTCAATGCAGTCAATAAGCGAAACACCCAAATCACTCTGTGGTTGGTTTAGCAGGTGGAAATACTCCTGGAGCTTTTCCTCTGCCTGTGAAACTTTTTGTTCAAGTGCTTGGAAGTCAACCTGCTCAGCTTTTTCAAACCTGGAGATTGAGTTGATCATGTCAAACCAGCTGTTGTGACCACGGATCATCAACCCCTGCAGGTTTACCTCAGCCAGTCGCTCTGATAGCTCATCCAGGGTTTGCCTTCTGTTGCTGACCACCAATATTCGCTTATCGGAATTCAAAAGCGTTGCTATTGAATTCACCGCCAACTGCGTATAGCCACAACCTGGAAGTGTTTCAACAACCGCATCATTACCGGCAGCAATTGAGCCAAGAATTGAACTCTGCTGCTGGTCCGCTGGCAGCACCAACAGAGGAAGCTTCGGCAATTCTTTGGAAGGTGTTGAATCAATAAGCCTTTGCACAACCTCGGTTTCAACGAAACCATTGTTTATTTTCAACTCACTCAACTGTGGGGTGAAGTTTCCAATGACCAACATTCGGTCAATTTCCGCTTTGGTCTCTGAAAGAATTTCGCTGAACCGCTCGAGGAATCGAACTGGTAAAAGCTCTCCCTGTTTGCGAGCCAACCGCAGTAGCTCAAGCCTGGATGGGAAAATGCCCTTAGATTCGACATAGGCCAGCAATTCGGGGTTTAGAACTGGGTCTTCTCCGACGGTGATTTGATAGTCGTCACTTTTCTCACCAATCTCTACTGGCCACAAAATCATTGGGAAGGTTTTGTCGTCTTCGCCAAAACGAACCATGCCGCCAGATAAGAAACAGGATTGAAGACCAAAATCTC
>CAJXMQ010000068.1 GCA_913056225.1 uncultured Micrococcales bacterium
TTGTGTGAATTAACTGCATTCTTTACTCTTGCCATGGTCTATACCCTCCTAGCGGCCTAGTTGCTTTTTTAATTTTTTGACATCGGCTGCGCTGACAACCTGGTCCTGGTTCAAGCGACGCTTGCGCTTTGTTGGCATGTGCTCCAGGTTGTGTCGCATGTTAATCTGCTGCTTCATCAACTTGCCACTACCTGTGAAGCGAAAACGCTTTTTGGTGCCCGAATGGGTCTTCATTTTTGGCATTAGTTCTCCTCGTTTTTCTTCTCAGCCTTTTGCTGAGCTTTTTCGGCCCGCTTAGCCTCTGCTCTTGCTTCAGCCTTGTTCCTTACCGGTCCAAGAACCATAACCATGTTTCTTCCGTCAATTGAAGGTGTTGATTCAACAACTCCAACTTCTGAAACCTCATCGCTGAGTTTCTGCAGTAACTTCACGCCCATTTCAGGTCGTGACTGCTCCCTGCCTCGAAACACAATCATGACTTTGACTTTGTCTCCAGCTTTCAAAAACTTTGTAATCTGACCGAGTTTGGTTTGATAGTCGTGGTCGTCAATCTTCAGGCCGAAACGAATGCTTTTCAACACCGTATTGACCTGTTTCTTTTTAGACTCGCGAACTTTCTGGGCAGCTTCGTACTTGTACTTGCCGTAGTCCATCAATTTAGCTACCGGTGGTTTCGAGGTTGGTGCAACTTCCACCAAATCCAAATCACTTTCTCTAGCCAAAGTTAGGGCCTGTTCAATTGGAACAACCCCTACCTGTTCGCCTTTTGGTCCGACTAAACGAACCTCAGGAACGCGAATGCGTTCGTTGATTCTCGGGTCGCTGATTACTAGCTCCTTCTGGTTCCACGATCAAAGGCCGCGCAAGCGCACAGAAGTGTCAAACTTTCAAACCCAACAGTTTTAGAATCAACTGCAAGGTGGGATCGCAATCCTCTTCTGACTGGACATTTTTGCCCAGAGCCTCGTATAGCCTAGCAGAGCGCAACCTAAAGGAGAAGAGTTGGATTTTAAGGATGCAGGCGATGAAATTAGAGACATCGCAGACGTGCCAGCAGTGGAGATAATCAATTCCACCGCTGTTCACCTAATGAGTGCCGCAGCAGTCCACTGTGGTTTAGCGGATGAAAACCCGAAAACAGACCTGGCAGAAGCTAGAAAACTGATTCACTCGCTTGCAGGGCTAGTGACTGCGGCTTCGGCAGAGATTGGTGATCACCACGCAAGACCTCTGAGAGATGGATTGCGGTCGTTGCAATTGGCATTCAGAGAAGCTTCCACCCACCCCGATCCTCCCGGACAGGGTCCGGGCGAGAAATATACCGGTCCCGTCAACTAGCTGCTGAGTGAGATTTTTAGAGAATCCACCAATAAATTAAATTTTTGGTTGTCCAGATTAGATATGAATTGGGCAACCAAGGATTGAGTTTGCTCTCGATTCATTCCCGGTTCCAACTTCAAAACCACCACCAACTCCTCAGCAATCAACTTTGATTGTGGATCGCCAGACACGAGTCGATAACCAACAACGGGCAAATCCTTAATTGCAGCCGAAACGAGTTTCTTCACCTCTGGGTTACTCTCTGGTGATTGCCATGTTTTTGATTGAGCCAAAGCTTCGATTGCAGGTCTCTTGATGGCAAACCAATTACTGCTGGCGGGATTCACGACAACTCGAGTTTGACCTTCAGTCGCGGCAGCCAGTAAAGCTTTCTCGAACTGAACCGGGACCGGTCTTGATTCTGGATTCCAAATCTCTAAATTCTCCACTGAGCTAAAAACAGGCAAGGCAGGCAGTCCGTCTGGACCATCAAGTGCAACGATATGCATATCAGAGCTTGTGTCCACGAGTTGGCCATGGTTACCCATCTTGGTCTCTTCAGCCTTAGCCACTAAAGGAATCAAAACTCGGGTTCCCATGAAACTGGCAAACAGCTCGCTAAGTTCTGAACCACCTGAGAAAAAACTCTCAATGGCCTTGGTTATCTCTAAAAGCTCCTCGCCCGAATCGTCACCAAAACTGTTTTCACTAAAACTCCTGCCCTCCCAGGGCACTCCCGCTGAATCGGTAAAACTCAACCAGCAACCTCTAAGGCTTCAGAAAGGGTGAACTTTCCAGCGTATAAAGACTTACCCAAGATTGCTCCTTCCAGACCAAGCTCAGTCAGCTCCCGCAGAGCCTGAATGTCCTGCAAGCTGGAAATTCCCCCACTTGCCACAACAGGCTTATTGGTTTTTTCCAACACAGACCTCAATAAATCAATGTTGGGTCCTTTCAAAGTTCCATCTTTGTTCACATCGGTCACAACATAACGAGAGCACCCGACAGCTTCTAAGTTCTTGATAACCTCGAAAAGATTGCCGCCATCTTGAGTCCAACCCCTTGCGGCCAAGGTCTCTCCTCGCACATCAAGACCAATGGCAACTAAGTCACCGTGTTTTCTAATGATTTGCTCAGTCCACTCCGGATTTTCCAAAGCGGCCGTCCCGATGTTAACCCTGTGGGCACCCATGTCCACCGCCTGCTGCAAAGACTGATCGTCTCTGATTCCACCGGAGAGCTCAATTTTCACATCAGGGCAACCCTTGATTACTTCCTCAATTACCGCAACATTGGTTCCTCTGCCAAATGCGCGGTCTAGATCAACCAGATGAATCCATTCCGCACCCTGGTCAATCCACTCCCTAGCCGCCACCAAAGGATCGCCGTAATCGGTTTCACTCCCGGCCTCACCCTTGGTGAGCCTGACCGCTTTGCCTTCTGCGACATCTACAGCGGGTAGTAGTTCCAGTTTTTTCATTTGATAGTTCCTAACCAGTTTTGCAACAGCTGTAGCCCTTGCTCCCCAGACTTCTCCGGGTGAAATTGAGTCGCACTCAACGGGCCGTTTTCGATTGCAGCCAAAAACTCTTCGCCATGGGCGCTGTGACTGAGAACTGGTGCAATGAAAGGTGGCATCACATCCAATTCCAGTTTTTTTGCTGCATAGGAGTGAACAAAGTAAAAATACTCATCTTGTAAGCCTTTGAAAAGTTCACTCCCCTCACCGCTATGAACTCGGTTCCAGCCAATGTTGGGTAGCTTCTCAGCTTTCAATTTTTCTACTGTGCCAGGCCACTGACCTAGACCTTCGGAGGTGATCCCATGCTCAATGCCCTGATCAAACAAAACCTGCATCCCAACACAAATGCCCAGAACGGGCCTTGAGCTTGCAAGCCGTTTATCAATTATCCGATCCAGCGAACTCTCCTTCAGAAGCTTCATAACTTGATCGAAGGCACCAACGCCAGGAATCACTAGCCCATCCGCATCCAAAGACGCTTGGAAATCAGAGGTTAGTTCGACCCGAGCGCCAACCTTCTCTAAAGCCTTTACCGCGGAATGAACATTGCCGCTTCCGTAGTCAAAGACGACGACGGTTTTTTTCAAAGACTGCCCTTGGTGCTTGGGATCCCCTGAACCCTGTCATCCAACGTAACTGCTTCACGCATGGCCCGAGCAAACGCCTTGAATTCGGCTTCAGCAATGTGGTGTGGGTCGCGCCCGGCAACAACGGTGATGTGCGCGGTGATTCTGGCGTTCAGCGTGATCGCCTCAAAAACGTGCCTGACCATAGATCCAGTGAAGTGGCCACCGATCAAGTGGTGCTCAAAACCAACAGGTTCTCCCGTGTGAACCAGAAAAGGCCTGCCGGAAATATCAACCACAGCGCGAGCTAAAGCCTCATCCAGAGGCACTGAAGCCTCTCCGAAACGAGATATGCCAGATTTGTCGCCTAATGCTTGAAGGAGTGCTTCACCAAGGGCGATTCCGCAATCTTCGGCAGTGTGGTGAATATCAATGTCAGTGTCGCCAGTTGCCTTGATTTCCAAATCAATCAGCGAGTGCTTTGAAAAAGCAGTCAACATGTGATCCAAAAATGGTACAGAGGTGTCTATGGTTGACGCCCCTGATCCGTCAAGGTTCAACCTAAGCGAAATAGATGATTCGCTAGTAACTCTCTTAATTTCTGCTGATCTGGCCATAGCTCTAGTCTAGCGAGGCAATCGCCAATGGCATTAGCTCTAATAGTCTGTCGTTTTCTAGCTCGGTGCCAATTGTGATTCGCAAAGCGGAATCTATGGTCGTCTTCCTAACTATCAAACCCTCATTCAGTAGGTAATCAAAAACAGCTCTCGGTTCCTTGAATCCGCTAACCAGCAAGAAATTAGATTTAGATGGATAAACTTCGAGGCCTAGCGCTTTGAGCTCTGAAGCAACACGCTCACGCTGGATTGAAATCTCACGGACATTAGACAGCATCGTCTCGCTCTCCATCACTGCAGCCCGAGATGCAGCTTGAGTAAGGCTGCTCAGGTGATACGGCAATCGGACCAATCGCATTGCATCAATCACGGCGGGATCTGCCGCCATGTATCCAAGCCTCACACCAGCAAAGGCAAAGGCTTTTGACATGGTCCGAGAAACTACTAGCCTGGGCCTGTTTTCCAAAAGCGAGATGGCCGATTCAGCATCAGAAAACTCTGCATAGGCCTCATCCACAATCAGCATCCCCTCGGTGGCGTCATAGGCCGCCTCGATAACCTCGAGATCTATTGCTGTTCCAGTCGGATTGTTAGGTGTGCAAAGAATTACGATCGAGGGATTCTCGGCCTTGATTTGTTCTACGACATAATCTGCACTCAGGGTAAAACCGTTTTCTCTGGAAAGCTCCTTATAGTCAGTCAAAGTACCCTTTGCGATTACCGGATACATCGAGTATGTGGGGCCAAAGCTCAGGGCAAGTCTGCCCGGTCCTCCAAATGCCTGGTGCAGTTGTTGAAGTATTTCATTTGATCCGTTTGCTGCCCAGATTTGAGTTTCATCTAGGCCAAAGCCGAGAAATTTAGCCAAAAGCTTTCTTAGCTCACCAAACTCTCGGTCCGGATATCTGTGCAGTTGCGCAAGAGACTTCTCCATCTCCATCAAAATTTTCTTCTGAACGCTCTCAGGAACGCCGTAGCTGTTTTCATTTACGTTCAGTTGGATGCCGTCAGGTAATTGTGGAGCGCCATATGGTTCGCTTCCCCTGAGGTCAGCTCGTAGAGGCAGGTCATCCAAACTAGTCATCTGGCAAGACTACCAATTAGCGATTAAGGAAGGGCTATTTGCTGACCAGCAACCAAGCTCGAACTTTCAAGACCATTTAGATTTACTACGTCAGCAATCCAATCCCTTGGATCCTGACCTGAAGCGTAGTATTCAGCAAGATCCCACATCGAGTCTCCAGAGTTGACAGTGATGTATTCAAATTGGACGTCGACCTTCTCCGCACTAGCAGTTGCGGAAAACGGGGCGATGGTGGCAACTAAAACCGCCACAACAGCCACCAGGGCACGAATCAACTTCCTTGGACTTTCAAGTCTGTATGAACTAAACATTGAGTTCCTTTCGAACACTTGTTCTAATAATGGCACATATTTGG
>CAJXMQ010000069.1 GCA_913056225.1 uncultured Micrococcales bacterium
ATATCGCTTTCCAGATGTGTTGCTCCATGTATCAAAGCCTGCTCAAACGCAGGGATGGTGTTTTCATCAACATCTTCGCGATGTTGACTCAGTCCGCGGTGAGCCAAAAGACAGAACTCACCATCAATGAAATACGACATCTAGCCCCTATGCTTTGGATGTGTTGAAGCCTATTTCCATGAAACAGCTTATCCGGGTGCTGATCGGACTTTTTATATATGGTGGCGGGCTTGCGCTCATGGTGTCCGCAGAAATAGGCCTTTCGCCCTGGGACGTATTGGCCATGGGTATATCACTACAAACAACACTCAGCTTTGGTTGGTCCACTGTATTAGTGTCCGGGCTGGTGCTGCTTCTTTGGATACCGCTAAAGGTCAAACTAGGCCTTGGTTCAGTTTTGAATGCCGTATTGGTTGGACTATTTGCAGACCTGTGGCTTACTTTTTTACCCACATACGAGTTGATGATTTCAAAGATCGCAGTGTTTTCGTTGGGGACGCTGACAATCGGAATGGCAACCGGGTTATACATCTCAGCAGGATTGGGCAAAGGTCCCAGGGATGGTCTAATGGTTGGAACCGCAGAACGAACCAAAAAGCCTTTTTGGATGGTCCGAAGTTTTTATGAAGTCACTGTGCTGCTAATTGGCTTCTCGCTTGGTGGGCCAATCGGTCTTGGCACAATCATCTTTGTTGTCTCTATTGGATATCTCACTCAGTTGGGATTGAGGCTATTCAAGCTGGCCGATCGCCGCGGTATTGTATAGTTGCCGATAATATACATTATGTAAAGTACTATTTTTCTCAGGCTGAGTGGGAAGCTCTTGTCCACTCCTCCAGCTTCGACAGAGACTTGCCTGAATCAATTGCCTCGACGCACAGAAGGTATTTCTGTTTCAATCTGCCATTTATGTCAAGCTTGGAGGTCGCTGAATCTTTTGCAAGGTCGTAAGCGACCAATCCAGCTGCAGCGTTGAGTGCAACCATGTCTTTGATTTGTTGCGAGTTTTTGAACTGAGCGCCAGAGAGCAAATCCGTTGTGATTTTTGCGTTGTGTTTGGCATCTCCGCCAATTAGCTGGTCAATGTTGGCCTTTTCTATCCCCAGATCACTAACCGAAACCCGGTGATGAGCGATTTTCCCGTCATAAATCTCCCAAATTGAGTTTTCCGAGCAGGTGGAAAGTTCATCCATTCCATCATCTGCCCTGAAAACCAACCCTGTCCTCCCCCGCTGCTTCAACTCTTCGGCCATTAGTGGAGCACCTTTTTCATCACTCACTCCTAATGCAGTGGCTATTGGCTGAACCGGGTTGGCAAGAGGCCCTAAGAAGTTAAAGGTGGTTGGAATTCCAATTTCTTTTCTGACTGGACCCACGTGGCGCATCGCAGGATGAAAAACAGGTGCGAAAAAGAAGGCAATTCCAGCCTGTTCAAACACCTTTTTCACCTGATGCGGCGACAAATCCAATCTGATACCCAAGACTTCCAGCATCTCACTTGCCCCAGTCTTGCCGCTGGCTGACCGTGAGCCATGTTTTAGCACTGGAATTCCGGTGGAGGCAGCCACTATTGATGCCATTGAGGAGATGTTCACGGTTCCGAACATGTCTCCCCCGGTGCCAACAATGTCCACCGCGTCACTGCCAGTTTCAAGCAACACTGAATTTTCAAGCATCACATCAACAAGTCCCGCTAATTCTTCAACGGTTTCGCCTTTGGCTCGGAGTGCAATTATGAATGCCCCCATCTGGGCCTCAGACGCCTCTCCGCTCATAATTTCTCTCATGGCCCAAGAGGATTGCTCCCTTGACATTGAGGTGCCCGCTAAGAGTTTGTGCAAAATTTCGGGCCAGGTGGAAGACATGCCCAAATACTACCGCCAGGAGCGGGCGGCGCCGAAAAAAATAGTTTAGAATATTGGTATGTCTGCCACTAATCTGTCCGGAGCGCCGGTCATAAATCGCCCCAATGCCACCTCGGTTGGAACGATTGTTTGGCTGGGCAGTGAAGTTATGTTCTTCGCCGCCCTGTTTGCAATGTATTTCAGCCTCAGAGCGGGAGCTCCCGATCTATGGGAAAACGACACTCAAATTTTGAATGTCCCCTTCGCATTGGTAAACACAATAATTTTGGTCTCTTCGTCATTCACCGCTCAGTTCGGTGTTTTTGCTGCTGAAAGAATGCAGCCCAGGGCGACTGGGGCCTCCCCTCTCAAGTGGGGAATGGTCGAGTGGTTCATGCTCACATATCTGCTCGGATCAATCTTCGTTGCCGGCCAGATTTGGGAATACGCAATTTTGGTGAGCGAAGGCATCACAATCAGCTCAAACTCTTACGGTTCTGCCTTTTATTTGACTACAGGATTCCACGGTTTGCACGTGGCTGGAGGGTTGATTGCCTTCCTGTTGGTTGTGGGTAGGGCTTTCGCCGCCAAGAGATTTGGGCATAAAGAGGCGACAGCAGCAATCGTCACCAGTTATTACTGGCACTTTGTTGATGTCGTTTGGATCGGTTTGTTTCTAGTGATTTACGTATTGAGGTAGGGATATGTCAGATAAGAAGTCAATTCGGAGAAAGCCCTGGGCTACCTCTCTAGTTATCCTGCTGGGTCTGATTCTGAGCGGTGGAGGTTACGCTGCTGCGACAACAACTGTTCAGAACGAATCAGGTGCCGAGATGATCGAGGAAGGCCGCAAGTTGTTCTTGGCAAACTGCGCCACTTGTCACGGAATGAACAGTGAGGGAACCGAAGCGGGTCCATCTTTGATCGGTGTTGGGGCTGCGAGTGTTGATTTCCAGGTCGGAACTGGTCGCATGCCAGGACAGGCCAGTGGTGTTCAACTTCGCAAGAAGCCAGTTCAGTTCACAGAAGAGCAAATTCAGGCTATGGCCGTTTACGTAGCCTCTTTAGCTCCGGGGCCAGCAATTCCAGACGAGCAGTACTTGGATAACACCGGAGACGCAAACCACGGAAGCATGCTGTTCAGGATCAACTGTGCGATGTGTCACAACGCAGTTGGAGCCGGTGGAGCCTTGACCGAGGGAAAGTTTGCGCCAGCTTTGGAGGGTGTCACTGAAAAGCACATCTACGAGGCCATGGTCACGGGTCCTCAGAATATGCCAGTTTTCAGTGATGCCAACCTCACACCCGAGGACAAAGAGGACATCATCACCTACCTGAAATACGTTGAAGAGAACAATAGCGTGGGTGGCTTCGAGCTTGGCTCAATTGGACCAGTTGCAGAGGGATTATTTATTTGGATATTCGGGTTTGGCTTCATAATCGCCATAACCGTTTGGTTGACGAGTAGGGCTAACTAGGAAAAGCATGAGTGATCTAGAGAAAAACGACAAACACGAAGAGGAACACTTCGAGTATGACGGTGGTGCTGCCGTAGTCCCTGCCGACAAGATCGAAGATCCAGGTCTCGAGCCTCACAGGCTCAGAATGACCGATAAAGACCCGAAGGCTGCCGCCAGAGCTGAAAAGCAGGTGGCTGCGATGTTTGTTATCTCCATCATTGGAGCAATAGTCGCAGTTTGGGGCTACGTGGCATTCCCTATTGTTGGCGATGATCTAACCAATACACGCAACAATGCACTTTGGGTTGGCGTTGGAATGGCACTGAGCTTGCTAGGACTTGGTTTCGGAGCGATCCACTGGGCAAAGACTCTGATGCCGGATAACGAAATCGTTGAACAAAGGCATCAGTCACGCTCAGAGCCAGAAACCAGGGCCGCAGCAGTTGAAATTTTGAACATGGCTGACGACGAATCAGGTATTTCAAGAAGAAAACTGATTAGAAGGACAATGTTTGGGGCCTTGGCATTCCTGCCAATTCCAGCGATTGTGTTGTTTGGAGATCTAGGTCCAGCCGGTGTCGGCGACAAAATGCGAGTGACTATGTGGGATAGGGGTGTCAGACTGACCCGAGACCCAAGTGGTGTCCCCATCAAGGCCAGCGAGGTAACCGTTGGCTCGACTTTTCACGTTATCCCGGATGGCTTGAACGATCTCTATCACAAGCTAGACGAGAAGGCCAAGGCTGCTGTGTTGCTCGTGAGAGTAAACCCCTCAGCACTAAATGAAGCTGAGGATCGCAAGGATTGGTCCTATGACGGAATCGTTGCCTATTCAAAGATTTGTACTCACGTGGGTTGCCCAGTAGCACTGTATGAGCAACTCACTCACCACCTTCTTTGCCCTTGCCACCAGTCGACGTTTGACTTGGCAAACCACTGTGAGGTCATTTTTGGCCCAGCAGCTCGTCCTCTCCCCCAGTTGCCAATAACTGTGGATGAAGAGGGCTACCTAATCGCACAGAGCGATTTCTTAGAACCAGTCGGACCAACCTATTGGGAGCGCTAATGAGCACTACTGAAACTAACAAGGAACAGAATCAAGGTTTTGCCGCCAATGCTGCAAATTACTTCGACGAGAGAACCAAAATTGGTGGTGGACTGAAGTTCATCGGACGCAAGATCTTCCCAGATCACTGGTCCTTCATGCTTGGTGAGGTTGCGCTATGGTCCCTGGTAATTACCATCATCTCTGGAACCTTCCTTACGTTTTTCTTCAACCCCTCCATGGCACACGTCATTTATGACGGAGCGTATGCACCTCTAAAGGGAACAGAGATGTCAATCGCTTACGCAAGCGCTTTGGATATATCCTTCGAAATCCGCGGCGGACTACTAATGCGCCAGGTTCACCACTGGGGAGCACTGCTGTTTGTTGCAGCAATGGGTCTTCACATGCTCAGGGTGTTCTTCACCGGTGCGTTCCGCAAGCCTCGTGAACTGAACTGGGTCATTGGATTTTTGTTGTTCATCATGGGAATGGCAGCAGGCTTCACAGGCTACTCATTGCCAGACGACCTACTAAGTGGTAACGGTCTAAGAATTATCGACGGCATGCTGAAAGGTATTCCTTTCGTGGGTACCGCTGTTTCAAGCGGATTCTTTGGAGGAGAGTTCCCAGGAACTGAAGTTATCTCAAGACTTTACTCTCTACACATCATGATTGTTCCTGCAATCATCCTGGTACTAGTTGCCCTCCACATGGCGCTATTGATTGTGAATAAGCACACCCAGTACCCAGGACCAGGACGCACCGAGGGTAACGTTGTTGGTTACCCTGTGCTGCCGGTATATGCAGCAAAGGCTGCAGGATTCTTCTTCATCGTGTTCGGTGTAATCATGGCCATCTCCGCCACATTCACCATCAACCCGATCTGGAACTACGGACCTTATGACCCATCCCCTGTTTCGGCTGGTACACAGCCTGACTGGTACATCGGATGGCTTGATGGTGCGCTTCGACTGGCCCCTGGTCACTGGGACGTAACCATCTTGGGTGGCGAGTACCCAATGGGAATCTTGGTTCCTATGGTAATTAGCCTCGTGTTCTTGGCTCTGGTCGCTTTGTATCCATTCATCGAACAGTGGATCA
>CAJXMQ010000070.1 GCA_913056225.1 uncultured Micrococcales bacterium
TCAGCGTTGGTTCATCTAACCCAGCTCAGCACGATGCTTACACCAAGGCACGTGAATGGATGGATGCAGCAATCGATAAAGTCCGCCCAGGTGTTGGCACCGATGAGGTTGCTGCTTTGTGGCCAAAGGCTCAGGAGTTTGGCTTTGCAAGCGAGATGGACGCCTTTGGTTTGCAGTTCGGCCACGGTTTGGGTCTTGGATTGCACGAGCGACCAATTATCAGCCGCCTGAACTCAATGACTCACCCGGTTGAGATTCAAAAGGGAATGGTGTTCGCACTTGAGACCTATTGCCCAGCAGATGATGGAATCAATGCGGCAAGGATTGAAGAAGAGGTTGTCATTACAGACAACGGTGCTGAGGTGCTAACCAAGTTCCCAGCAGATAAGTTGTTTGTTGCCAACCCCTATAAGCAAAACTTCTTAGCTTAATCTGACTAAAAATAGCCACTCTTGGGGGAGAGTGGTTATTTTTTTGCCCTTATGTTTCTTGATTCAGAGTTAGCTCAGAAACCGCTGCCCAGTCCTGCTCGGCAAGTTCTGGGGTTTTCAAGGCCTGTTCTAATAGCTCAGCTAAAACACTCGAGCTAGGCAGGGTAATGTTTGCCTCTTTTGCAGCTTGCTCAGCTAAAGCCAAGTCTTTGCGTCCAAGATCCATTGAGAACAACACCGGCTTGTAATTTCTTAGAGCAACCTGCTCTCCGTAGCCTTTATAAACAACTCCGTCAAACAGGGTGTTGGTCAAAACACTTACAAATTCTTCTCCGTTGATGCCGTGGTGCTCGACCAGTGACACAGACTCACTGAGCGCTTGAATTGCATGCAGGATGTTGTAATTCACGGCAATTTTTACCAGGTTGGCCTTTTCGGGAACGGTGCTGATTGCCCATACCTTTTTACCCATGGCAAGAAGTGATTTCTCATGCTTTGCAATTTCTGCAGTGTCGCCACCAGCCAGGATGTTTAGTTGTGCTGATTGGGCAACGTTTGGTCTTCCCAGCACCGGTGCAGAGATGTATTTGGCACCCTTGTCACTGAATCTCTTTGTTAGAACTCTGGCAAGTTCAGGAGAGATGCTGGCCATGCAGATGTGGACTGTATTGGGGCTAATGTTCTCTTCACATAAAACTGCATCAACAGCTGCGTCATTAGAAAACATCGAGAAAGAAACATCTGCTTTCAACGCATCTTTGGCAGATTCACTGGCAGTTGCCCCAAGGGAAACAGCAATTTCAAGTGGTTCAGGAGATCTGTTCCAAGCGACTAAGTCCGGGTGGACTTTCAAGAGATTGGTTGCCATGGGTAATCCCATGGTTCCAAGCCCTAGGAATGCGATCACCGCTTTTAGGCCTTCCAGACAGTCTTTAGGTTGCAGAACTCCTTGATTCCAGCATCACTTAGCTCGCGTCCGAAACCTGAATCCTTGATTCCTCCGAATGGCAGTTCTGGGTAGCTAACTGTCATGCCATTGATCACAACCGCACCGGCATCCAAGTTTTCAATGAAGAAATCTTGCTCTGCCTTGTCATTGGTCCAAGCAGCACTGCTCAAGCCAAAGGTTGTTTGGTTGGCAATTTCCACGGCATGTTCCAAGCTGGTTACTTTATAGATGCTGGCAACAGGACCAAAAGCTTCCTCCATGGTCAATCGCATCTCTGGAGTGATCTCATCAATTACTGTCGCTGGGTAGAAAAAGCCTGGACCCTCTGGGGTTTCTCCACCGGTGAGAATTCTTGCTCCTTTGGCCTTGGCATCCTCAACCAGTTCTTCGATGTCGCGCTGGCCACCCTTGGTTGCCAGTGGTCCAAGCTGAACATCCTCTTCTAGCGGATCACCCATCTTGAGGCCAGCCATCTTGGCGGTGAACTTCTCAACCCACTCGTCATAGATTTCTTCGAAGATCAAAAATCGCTTTCCTGCAATGCAGGACTGGCCGTTGTTGTTAATTCTTGCAGTGACTGCAATCTCGACTGACTTGTCGATGTCAGCACTTGGAGTGACGATGAATGGATCTGATCCACCCAGCTCCATCACAGCAGGCTTCAACATCTTTCCAGCTCTCTCGGCAACAGCTCTTCCGGCTGGCTCTGAACCGGTCAGTGTGACAGCCCTTACGCGCCAGTCATCCAAGACTGCTTGAACATCTCTGGCACCAATCATCAAGGTGATGAAGCTTCCCTCTGGGAATCCTGCACGGGTAAAAATCGAATCTAGGTACATTGCTGATTCTGGAACATTCGAGGCATGTTTCAACACGCCACTGTTTCCTGCCATCAATGCGGGGGCTGCAAATCTGATTACCTGCCACAAGGGGTAGTTCCAGGGCATTACGGCTAGAACAACACCAAGTGGTTTCCAAACAGCGCCAGCTTCCGATGCGTTCACCTGGGAAGGATCTGCAAGCATTTCAGGAGCAAGCATTTTTTCAGCATTATCAGCGTAGAAGCGCATGTTCTTCGCACACTTCAAAACCTCACCGCGGGACTGGGCAATCGGCTTTCCCATCTCACGAGTCAGCATCACTGAAGCCGAGTCCAGGTCCGCCTCCATCAGGTCAGCTGCGACGTGCATGAGCTTGGCACGCTCCGCATAGGTCATTTTCTTGAGAATCTTGTGAGCGGCCTCTGCCTTTACAAGGCGCTGTTCGACCTGCTCTGGAGTGTGAAGATCAAATTCTTTTTCGGTTTCGCCAGTGGTTGGGTTTACAACTGCCATTGCCATGATTGCCCTGCTTTCCCGGGCTCTAAACTCGCGATCTCCGCTTTGAGAAATGGGGAGTCTAAATCCCTGTTTTTGCCGTAATTGGATACATTCTATTGAAGTTTATGGCCAAAAAACCAGTAATTAGGTAATAATTATCCCTAATTGGATTCAATCCAAGGACAGGAGATAACAATGAGGTTGACTGGGAAAAACATTATCGTTACCGGCGGCTCAAGAGGTATCGGTCGCGCAGCTGTTGAACTGTTTGCCGAAGAGGGTGGCAAGGTATTCAACCTAGACATTTCTTTGGATGAAGAATTTACAAATCCAAACATTGAATTTATCCCCCACGACGTGACAGATTTTGATGCGTGGCAAAACCTGGTGAAAGAGCTAGTCGATAAACACGGGAAGATCGACATCCTTTTTAACAACGCTGGCTCAGTCGGTGCTTATGAGGGCATTGAAGATATTGACATGAGTGACTGGCACCGTGTGGTAGATCTGAACCTAAATGGTGTTTTCTATGGAACAAGAGCAGTGCTTCCATACATGAAGGCCCAGGGTGGTGGGGTCATGCTGCACACCTCTTCGATGTGGGGGTACGTTGGAGCAACTGGAGTTGCCGCCTACACAGCATCAAAAGGTGCGGTTAGGTCGTTTAGTAAAAATGTTGCACTGACCTACGCCAAAGACAACATCAGAAGCAATTCATTACACCCCGGCATCATTGCAACTCCCATGGTGTTGGCTCAGGACAAAGACCTGACCCAATCAATAGTTGATAAGACCCCAATTGGCAGGTTGGGAACTCCGAGAGAGGTCGCCATGGCAGCACTGTTTTTGGTCAGTGATGAAAGTAGTTATGTCACCGGCACCGAGTTGGTTGTCGATGGCGGGCATACGGCCCAGTAGTGTTTGGCCCTAAACTGCCAATGGAAATTAGGAGATAAGTGGAAGACCTAGACAGAGTCTCTTCTCAGAGAATCGCTCAAGCACTGCATGAGCGAATTCTTGATGGACGGATGGCGCCAGGAGAGCGGATTCGTCAAGAAGAGGTGGCCGACAGCTTTGGAGCTTCCAGGCTTCCAGTTCGTGATGCCCTCAGAAGATTAGAGGCAGACGGTTTAGTCACCATTGTTGCCAACACGGGAGCTTGGGTTAGCAAGCTCAGTGAAAGCGAATGCGCGGATGCGTATCAAATCCGCGAAAGATTAGAGCCGTTGCTGTTAGAGCAGAGCATGCAGAAAATTGGCAGTGACACCTTAGAAGAATTAGATGATCTGGCAGAGGCCATGGAAAAAGCTCAGGATGTTGAGACCTTTCTGCGTCTTGACCGAGAGTTTCACCTGTTGAGTTACTCGGAGGCACCTTCGGGCATGATTCGGGACATGGTGGAAAGGCTTTGGAACACAACCCAGCATTACCGACGCGCATTTGCTCAGCTAAACGGCATTGAAGCCAAGAGTGTCACCCACATGGAACACCGGCTGATTATCGATGGCATTAGAAGGGGAGATGTTGAGGAAGCTCAGCGAACTCTTTCAGGACACATCCGCAGAACCAGAATTTCACTGGTTCAACACCCCGAGTTATTTGACTAACAACTATTGAATAGACCCTTTAGCGTGCCTAAAATATAAGTGTTAGCTAGGAGTTAACACCTTGAGGAGGCAACGTGGCCGAAACACCTATTTTTATTTCTGACACTGGTTCACCCAGCAAGATCCTGGGAGTTCACGGAGGTCGGGGGACGCTGAACTGGAAGCGATTCGTCACCGGGCTGATGATGAGCGGGAACTGGGACTCATTTGAACACAACCGCTTAGAGCCAGGTGCTGCAGTTGGTGAGCATGTTCATTCCCGCACCGAAGAGATCTATTTCATCATCCGCGGCAAAGGACTCATGCACTATGGCGATGATCGCTTTGAGGTTGGGCCAGGAGATTTGATTATGACCCCTCTGCATGGGCGTCACGGGATCGAGACCATAGGTGATGAGACCCTTGAGTTTTTTGTTGTCGAGGCACTGCCTCCTGAGATTGTGGATGCCCTTCCTGAGTATTCACCGAGTGCGGAGTAGAAAAAATGGAATTTAGCCCAAAAGTAAATCTGTTTGAAACAGATGAAACTCACATCACAGAAATCATGGCAGGACCATGGAAGTCAATCAGGGTAATCAACCTAGAACCCGCAGCTGAACATCACTTCACCACAGATAAAGAAGAGCACGGAGTGTTTGTCATTGATGGTTCTTTCACAGCGGTAATCCCAGATGGTTCAAAATTTGAGTTTTTGCAAGACATGGCAATGACTCTGCCGCTGGGCGGATCAGCTAAGACAACAGCTGGACCCTATGGCGCGAAGCTCTGCGTTGTGACCATGAACGCTGGTTAGTCGCTAGGAAATCTTGGCGTCCACAGCCTGGTGCCAGGTTGAGTTTCATACTGCTTACCGTGTGGGTGGCTTAGAAGTTCTAGCTGCATGCCCCAGGGAGCCAAGAAGTAAACCCAGCGTTGTCCGGTGGCTGGACCCTTGGAGCTAACGGGTTCTCCCAAAACCTGAACATCATTGGCTTTCAAGTATTCAACTGCTTCGTCCAGATCATCGACGTAAAAAGCTAGGTGGTGACCACCAATGTCGCTGTTTTTTGGCTGTGCGGCTTGTCCATCAGGAGTTTCGTAGTGAAAGATTTCGAAGTTAGAACCGTGGCCCAGACGGAAATGCCTGTTCTGCACAATCACAGAGTCT
>CAJXMQ010000071.1 GCA_913056225.1 uncultured Micrococcales bacterium
ACCGGTAAGACCGCCAAGGTAATTGTTTTCGCTCAGGGTGCCGCAGCGGAAGCAGCCAAGGAGGCTGGAGCCGACGAAGTTGGTGGCGATGAGCTGATTGAGAAAGTTAGCGAAGGCTGGACCGATTTTGACGCGGCAGTAGCCACCCCAGATTTGATGGGCAAGGTTGGACGTCTTGGAAAGGTTTTGGGTCCTAGAAACCTGATGCCAAACCCAAAGACCGGAACCGTGACCATGGACACCGCCAAGGCAGTCCAAGACATCAAGGGTGGACGAATCGAATTCAAAATTGACAAGCAGTCAAACCTTCACTTCATTGTTGGTAAGGCTAGCTTCACCCCAGAGCAGTTGAATGACAACATCACTGCCGCCTTGGAAGAGGTAAGTCGTCAGCGACCAGCTTCAACTAAGGGAAGATACGTAATCAAGGGTGCGGTTTCAACCACCTTTGGTCCAGGTATCCCACTGGATGTTTCTGATTTATAAATAAATCTTTGAAAGCCCGCCCTACGGGGCGGGTTTTTTATTGCTCTAATCTGAGCTGGAGTTCTTTTTCGGTTGGGGGTTGAGCACCCTCGCGCTCGCAGGCAATTGCGGATGCCATGACCGCCACCCTTGCGCATTTTTCGATGTCTTCGATGTCTAGTCTTTCAATTCTTTTTAGAGGCTCTGAGCCAAGACCTGAAAGCAAATCTAATTCCACCAACAGGTTAGCCATAAAGGTGTCACCGGCTCCAACGGTGTCTTGCAGATCAATCACCACACCGGGAATTTCGATCTTGTCATCACCGCGATACAAGACTGCTCCTTCGCTACCGCGAGTGATTACCACCAATTTAGATAGCCCACCCATCCAATCTCGGGCAACATCATCAAAATCCTTTTCCCCATAGAGCCATTCGATGTCCGCATCACTGGCTTTGATGATTGTTGAGATGCGATTGAGTTTTTCGATTCGATCTAATTCACTCGTTTTATCAACACCCAGAGCCGGTCTGACGTTCAGATCGTGGCTGAGCGTCATGGCATCACTTGCAAAGATTTCTGCAAGCCATGCCTCAATGACTTTGTTTCCTGGACCCATTGCCATGGTTAGACAACCAAATTGCACTGTTGAAACCTCAAGCTCAGCAAGTGTTTCTAAGTCGGGCAGTTCATTTTTCTGCCACATCCAGTCAGCTGTGTTTTCAACATAAAAGCTATAGCTGGCGACACCTTGTTCGTCCAAAGCCGCGAAAGCCAGGGTTGACTGCTGCTCGGCATTGATTGCCAGATCCAGTGAAACATTATTGTCCGCCAGGTGCTTTCTAATCTGCTTCCCAAACAGATCATTTGAAATCCGACCAAGAAACTGGTGCGGGTGCTCCCTCCGAGCCAGTGACAGGGCAACATTGGCGTTAGCGCCACCTGTCACCGCAGTGAACTTCTCAGCCTGAGTTGGATCCTGAATGAGGTCGATTAGTGCCTCGCCGATAACTACGATCATTGTTCAATGTTAGACCGAGTAGTGTTGAGGCATGTCTAATCAAACCGAGCTTTCGGCAAGAAAACTTTCGGTAACATCTCTATTTCTAATTGCAATTGGAGCCACCAGCTGGTGGGCAATCACGATCCTTGCAAACTACAGCGATTTCTTTTATGACGATTATCGCTATGAGTTGGTAACTGAAGACGAGAATCTGACACCAAAGGGTGAAGAGCCATTCCAGTATTACGAAAGCATCTACGACCCAGTAGTGTCGCCAAGCACATATTTGATGTTGACCGGAATTCTGGTGTTTGCCATGACCGCTTTGTGGGCAAGGCAAATCGCCAATAGAACCACTGCAGCCTTTGAATCCACGAGACTGGTCAAGACAGCCTCGGTATGGTCTTTCATTGCAGTGATTTTGGCGCTGGTTATGGGAGTGATTTTCGGGTTTGCAACTTTCGTTGAGTCGCTTTCACGTTCTGAGGATATCGATATCAGCGTCAGGCTTTTATCGACCTACGTTCCAATCCTGCTTACTGCGGGGCTTTTATTGTTTGTAGTGTTGAGGGCATTTGTCATCAAGCCGGAGGTGAAAAATGACTGAGCAACAGGCTAAGAAAGCTTTATCAATCGGCTTCGCTTCGCCAATCATTGGAGCCGCTTTGGGGGTTTTGCTGGGGCTTGCGATTTTTGACCTGTTCAACGCCTTCGAAGAGTGGACAACAGTAGTTCTGATTGCACTCCTTGGTTTTTCGATCTGGCTTGGGGCAACCAAATCTGGGGATGCGCTGAGCTATGACAATCAACATGGCGGTCTCACGGCTGCCAAGGGTGCTGCCAATTTGAATTCAGTTTTGGCAATTGTCTGGATGGTAATTAGTTTCATCACCTCTTTGATTATGGGTTTGAGCGCAGTGCAGAACTTCCGCGAATTTCCCCAAGATGCGGGCCGATTTGAGCCCTATAACCCTGGTGATTTCACTGTCGCGTTCGATAGCTCTGTGTTTTTTGGTGAATTTATGCCAGCAGTTGTAATCGTTGCAATGAGCATGTTTGGTTTTGTGTTTATGTTGGTAGCCACCAGCAAGGTGGCTAAGTGATCCTTCCCCGCATAACAGCAGTTTTATTCGACAACGACGGGGTTTTGGTTGACTCCAAGCAGTCAGTGGTTGAAGCATGGACTGAATGGGGAAGACGGCTTTTTGGAGATTTTCAATATCCCAAGAACTTTCACGGCAGAAGAGCCGAAGAAATTGTCAGGGACCTGTTACCTGAGAAGGACTTTGAGAGTGCGAATCAGTTAATAAATACCCTTGAATTGGAACTTTCCCATCAGACCAAGCCTCTGCCGGGCGCTTTAGAACTCACTGAAAGCATCCCCGCGGGATTATGGAATGTTTGCACATCCGCCAATGCCAAGTTGGGCCAGGCAAGGCTAACTGCAGCGGGTATCAATTTCCCCGAGCAAATAGTGACAGCCGATGATGTCAGCCAGGGAAAACCAAACCCCGAACCCTACGCATTGGGTGCGGAGCGGTTGGGCATTGATTCAGAAAACTGTTTGGTATTAGAGGATGCTGTTGCAGGCATTGAATCTGGCTGGGCCAGTGGCGCTGGTTTGGTAATTGGAGTGGGTGAAGAAATACTGGAACTCACCGAGAAAGAAATGGTAATAACGGACTTGCGTGGAATCAGCTATGTCGATGGCGAATTTCACCTAAATGAAGAATATAGATTGAGGTAGAGATGTCACAGGTTAGATATTTTGGTGCCGATTGGTGCCCAGACTGCAGAAGGTCAAAAAATCTTTTGAATAGTTTCAACGTTGAGTTTGAAGAAAATGATGTTGAGCAGAGCAAAGAAATTGCTGATCTTGCAGAGCAGCTCAGCGGTCGCAAAAACATTCCGGTTATTGCCTTTGAGGATGGTGAAGTATTGGTTGAACCCAGCGACAGACACCTCCACACCGCCTTGGTGCTCAGGGGAATCATTCCAGACAGCCCTAGTAATTAATGCTCGTAACAGTTAGGCTTGAAAGGTTGTGCCATTGGGATTCCGGTGTCACCCACCGAGAAGAAAACACCCCTAATGCAAAAGACAGCAAGTACTATGCCCGGTAAACGTAAGCCCAGGCATACGCCAGCGACTAAAAAAGCTCGCAAAAAAGAAAGTTTCAATCGTTCTAAAGATGGCCAGAGGCCTTCAAGAGAAGAACGTGGCTCTTATTCAAGAGATGATCAACCATCATCCAGAGCTGCTCGCAAGCCCTATTCGAGAGATAACCAGCCTTCCAACAGAGACAGTCAAAAATTCTCAAGAGATAACCAGTCATCTTCTAAAGACGGACAGAGGTCTTTCTCTGGTGAGGGTCGCAAGTCTTACTCCAGAGACGGCCAGAAGCCTCGCTCAAGAGATATCCAGAATGCACGCGCCGGCAGAGATCGCTCACGCGAAGCTGCATTTGATAATGCACGAAAGAGCAACAGTTCTGGAAAGACCTTTGAAAAAGACGTGGTCCTCAGCAGACTGCAGTCAACTACCGAGGAGATGGAAAGCCACGAGACTTTCCAGTCGATGGAGCTAAATCCAAAGATTGTTACCGAGCTTGCCAAGATGGGTGCGGCAACGCCGTTTCCAATTCAGGAAGCAACAATTCCTGCAGCCATGAAGGGCCGCGACATTCTTGGTCGCGGTAAGACTGGATCTGGAAAGACCATCGCCTTCGGCGCACCATTGATTAGCAAACTGGCCAATATTGGATCAGTGCCAAGAATTCCTGGAACCCCAAGGGCCTTGGTTATTGCTCCAACCAGGGAGCTAGCTGACCAGATCAACAGAACCATTGCGCCAATTGCCAAATCAGTCGGCTTTTTCACAGCAACTGTCTATGGTGGCGTTCCTCAGCGCAAGCAGGAAATTGCACTCAACCGTGGAGTCGATGTTGTAATCGCAACCCCCGGTCGTCTCGAGGATTTGATTAACCAGCGAATCATCACCCTAAAAGAGGTGAGGACCGTTGTTGTTGACGAAGCTGATCACATGAGTGAGCTTGGGTTCATCGAGCCTTTGCGAAGGATTCTGGATCAGTGTTCAGATTCTCAAAAGCTTCTGTTCTCTGCAACCTTGGACAAAGCTGTTGACTCCATCGTTCGTTCATACCTGGATAACCCCTTTGTCTATGAAGTACCTGGTGAGGATGAAGACACCAGCAACATTAACCACAGAGTTTTGACCTTGGAACCAAGTGAGCGCTCGGCAGTTCTGCATCGCTTGGTGCAGGGTGAGGGGCGTTCAATCATCTTTGTAAGAACCCGTGTCACCGCTGAAAGACTGAGCGAATCACTGACTGAAAATGGAGTTCCTGCAGCCAGATTGCACGGTGACCTGAACCAGGCTCAAAGAAACCGCAACCTTGAGAGGTTTAGCAAGGGGTCAGCCAGAGTAATGGTTGCAACTGACGTTGCAGCGCGTGGAATCCACGTTGATGACGTGAAGATGGTTATTCAGCTTGATCTTCCTGAGGAATACAAGACCTACCTGCACCGTGCTGGTAGAACTGGCCGTGCTGGACGCCATGGTGAGATGATTTCATTGGTTCCAACCGGCAGAGAGCGCAAGATGCGCGATTTGCTAGGAAGGGCTGAGCGCAAGGCTGACTTTTTCGCAGTTGACAGCAACTCAGAGTTGCTGGCAGAGCTGGCTGGACCAATTGCCCCACCTCCCGCGGCAACATCACTAGATTTTGGTGACAGTCGATTCGATAATCAAACCAAAGGCAAAAAGAACTTGCCTAAAAGGCCATATCGCCGCTAAGGTTTAGGTGACCAAAGACCGCCGGTTATGGATTTATCCATCTAAGGTTTGAAATATCAAAGACC
>CAJXMQ010000072.1 GCA_913056225.1 uncultured Micrococcales bacterium
AGCTGGGGATTCCGTGTGCGCTCGGCAAGCTGTGCTAAATCATGCAATATCTCCTGATTTCTTTTTTCAAACTGCTGGGGACTATGCCACTCGCCATCCACAAGTGCATGGCGGATGAATAGCTCTCTGGAAAGCAGTGGATCGATGCGCGAATACTGCATCTTTCTCCTGGTGACTATTGGCAAGCCAAACAGCACCACTCGCTCGTAACCAATGACCGCA
Organism: uncultured Micrococcales bacterium; assembly: GCA_913056225.1. GTDB lineage: Bacteria > Actinomycetota > Actinomycetes > Actinomycetales > Microbacteriaceae > CAJXVY01. Next base: position 223 of record CAJXMQ010000072.1, read on the forward strand.
CCCTGTTTTTTCTCCCAGTGTGGTTCTGAATAGCTTCGCTTGCATAACTCGCCAGCTATTTCTTCTGCCCAGGAGGTGTCAATGCTTGCATTCATCCGCGCATATAAAGCACTGGTCTCGACAAGCTCAGCACTCATGATTGCCTCGGGTGGCTTCTTGGCCAGGGCTGAACCTGGAAAAATCAAAAACTTTTTCCCATTCGAACCTAGATAATCTCTCGAAGGACGAGTCTTTTTGCCAGGAGCTGGTTTCTCGGGGTCCTGCCTGAGCCCAAGCTGGGACAAAAGTCCTGACAAAAGCGATTTATGGATTCCCTCAGGGTTTACCTTTGGAGCTTGAACCTTATAACCGAGGGGTTTCAGGATGTCTCTCAGCTGACGCATCAAGTCCTGCCACTCTCGAATCCGCATGTAATTCAAAAACTCCCTTTTGCAGAGCCTGCGAAACGCGGAGGATGAGAGTGCTCGCTGCTGCTCTTCGATGTAGTTCCAAAGATTTATTAGTGTTAGAAAATCACTGGTTGGATCCTGGAATCTTGCATGTTGCTGAGTTGCTTGTTCTCGTTTTTCAAGTGGGCGCTCTCTCGGGTCTTGGATTGTCAGACCAGAAACAATGGCTAAGACTTCACGGGTGACCCCGTGCTGTTTGGACTCAATGATCATGCGAGCAAAGCGTGGTTCGATTGGAAGCTTAGAAAGCTCACGTCCAAGCTCCGTTAGCTCAACGGTGCTGTCGAAGGATTTCTCCAATGCCCCGAGTTCTGTCAAAAGCCCAAGCCCGTCTTTCACTCCCCTGGAATCAGGTGGTTGCAGAAACGGAAAGTTAGCCAGGTCATTGATTCCAATGGTGGCCGCCTGCAAAATAACTGCAGCAAGGTTTGTTCTTAGAATCTCGGGGTCGGTGAACTCAGATCGGGAGTTGTAATCATCCTCCGCATAAAGCCGAATAGCGATACCGGAACTAGTTCTTCCAGCACGACCAGCACGTTGATTAGCGCTCGCTTGGGAAATTGCTTCGATTGGCAGTCTCTGAACTTTCGCCCTCGGGCTGTATCGGGAGATGCGGGCAGTGCCAGTGTCTATGACGTATTTGATGCCGGGGATAGTCAAAGAGGTTTCTGCAACATTTGTCGCCAACACAACTCTTCGACTCATGCCGTTTGATCTTGGCGAAAATACCCGATGTTGGTCCTGTGCTGACAACCGCCCGTAAAGAGGCAGCACTTCTGTGTTTTTTGACAACAACCCAGAGGCAACCTGACCTTCGATTACTTCTTGAGCATCACGGATTTCGCTCTCTCCGGAAAGAAAAACTAAAGTGTCGCCAATTTCTTCTTGTTCCAGTTCAGCCAAACCCTTGGCAATACCGTCGATAAAGTCACTGGCAATATTTGACTCATCAACATCGCTTTCTGAGTCCTCCTGAGCAACGGGTCGGTAGCGAACTTCAATTGGGTAGGTTCGACCAGAGACTTCAATGATTGGGGCGTCCGCAAAATGTTTTGAGAATGATTCAGGGTCAATGGTTGCTGAGGTGATTATCACCTTGAGTTCTGGCCGCTGGCTAATGAGTCGTTTCAGGTAACCGAGCAAAAAATCAATGTTCAGGCTTCTCTCATGAGCCTCGTCAATGATTATGGTGTCGTAGCGCCTAAGCTCCAGATCATTTTGCAAACTGGCCAGCAGAATGCCATCCGTCATCACCTTGACCTGGGTGTTTTTGGAAACTTTGTCGGTAAAGCGAACCTGGTAGCCAACTAGCCCGCCAATATCTACCGACAGTTCCTGAGCGATTCGTTCGGCCACAGAGCGAGCGGCAATTCTTCGAGGCTGGGTGTGAGCGATTGATTTGCGACCCAACTCCAAACACATCTTCGGGATTTGTGTGGTTTTACCGGACCCCGTGGCACCTGCAATCACCACTACCTGGTTTTCTCTGATCGCCTCCATAATTTCAGCGCGCCGAGATGCAACTGGTAAATCCTCGGGGTAGCTGATTTTTAGAGATGGCATTGTTGAACAATGTTATTCGAGCCGACGATGCTTGAAGTGTAGTCTCGCGTTTCCTAGTTGTCGGCTTGGTCTGGGTTTCTGTCTTTTCTGCTGAAAAACTTTTTCACTCTTGCAACAATCCGCTCCAGGCCCTGCATGCCCTGCTTATTTATCTCTCGAGCCCACTCAAGTTCCAAAGCAAGGATTGAAAGTCCAAAGAAAATCAGCAGGAGGCCTGGTCCTGGGGTAACCAACATGATTAGGCCTAGAAGTAGCAGGGTGAAGCCGATAATCATCGAAAGCGCCCATCGAACTGGATGAGGCATCCGCTCGAGCTGCTTCCTAAGTCTTTTCATCTACTCACTTCAACTTTCTGGCTCAAACACTAACTGATTCAATTAATTGCAGGCTGGGTTTCTCCTGAAATCTAGCTGGCAATTAATTCAGCTGAGTAAACGCTCTGAAAATTTCCAGGAAACAAAAATCCCCCAGGGTTTGAATTCACAAAACCCTGGGGGATTCCAAGCAAAGTTCTGCTTAGTTCACGATCGCTGGAATAACAGCTCCTGAGAATACCTGCCATGCAAGCACGGTCTTGGCGACCAAACTCAGAGTGATATAGGTTGCCTCTCCAAACAAATAGTTTTTCCAAGGTCCAATCTTTTTGTATTGGAAGGCTTGGTTGAAAGCAAATGTGTTGAAAAAGATAAACAGTGCAACGATGATGCCGTAGACGAATCCTGGCACCTCGGCATCATTTGAGCCACCTGGCTGGATTGTGTACATGATGATGATCAACCAAGGAATCAGTCCGGTCATCGAACCAAAGATAAACGGCAATCCCTGCCCGTTTCCTGGTGATTCATATTTCTCTTGCAGCGCTCCAAAGAAAATCATTGAGGCATTCACCGCAAAGATTCCAACAAGAGCTCCAAAGTCACTAACTCCGGTTAGCTGAGCAATCAGCCAAATCATCACTGAGGATGACAGTGAATACTCAACCCAGCGGAAGTAGTTTCTGTTTTGCTTCAGTCCATTGCCGTATCGGGCAAAGAAAAGCGGGGATGAAATCAAAAAGTGAAATAGTGCTGAGAGAAGCAAAAAGCCAACAACTCCGGCACCTATGTTGATGTCAAGTAGTTCCACTCGCTCTGGTGGAATTGGAACCCCAGGGGGTCCCTGCGGGTAATCAATTGTTACTGGATACAGAATCTGCCTATCCAGCAGCGTGAGCACAAAGCTCAATCCGATAGCTTGGATCAGGTGTAAAAACCCGGCTACGACGTTATAGCCCCTAAGCCTGGAAATTTGTTCTTCTGGTGTTCTGGTCTTGCTGGCCACTTCGGCCTCCTAAGTCATTTCTTAGTCCAAGACTAGACCTAATCGAGCTTGATTTGGCCTGTTAAGTGTTCACTCTCGCAACCTTGGAAATTACTGATAGTCCAATGAAACCAGGAAGTGGGGGAATCTCAGCTTGTTTTATCAAGCATCAGACAGCCCAAGGATATGCCTTGGCAAAAGATAGGGGAAATATGAAATTCAAAGCTAAAGCAGCAGTCGGCGCCGTAGCCGCCACCGCTCTGGCAGCAACCAGTTTTGCTGGAGCGTCAGCAGACGACCACAACGAAACATCTTTAGCAGAGGTGCTTGACGCTGGAAATCAAGAATTTGACCACAACTGGGATGACCACGACATTCTCACCGCCGCAATCAATGCGGTCTTGGAGGCAAAGCCTGAATCACCAGTTTCAGCCTTAGCAGATGGCTCAACCGAGTTGACCGCATTCATTCCAGATGACAGGTCCTTTAGAAGGTTGGTTATCAACCTAACCGGAAGCGTTCGCTCACTCGAGTCCAGTGTCTTTGCTGACGTCGCTGGCCTGGGTATCGACACCGTTGAGGAAGTGCTTTTGTACCATGTGGTAATTGGACCAGCAATTGACTCGGCAGCTGCCCTTGCCTCAGGTGGTGCCTCACTGACAACCGCCGAGGGTCAGAACACAATCGTGAACGTCGTTGACACCTCAATTGAGCTAGTGGACAAAGACACGGGCCTGAATAACCCAAGAGTTTTCTTGGATCAGATTGATATCAACAGTGGAAACAAGCAAATCGCTCACGGTATCGACAGGATCATGTTGCCATTCAAGGTAACTGACTAAAGCTGTATTAGAAATCCCGGGCCTCAGGGCCCGGGTTTTTTAATGCAATGTTTCGTCGGCAACCAATAACTGCCAGTTCCTAAAACGGACCGTAAGCCCGCCCCTAGTCGGGGATGAAACCATCGGCCCACAACTCCAAGAAAACTTTTCATCTATCGGCGCGACCCTCATAAGTCTCAATTGACCGACACCAGCGCGAATGGTGATGTCTTTTTCGGTTCTACTAATCCGGACCCTAACCCATTTCTTGGCCCATTCAGTGACAGGGGATACTGACCAATCAGAAAAGTGATTGGTGACAACCGCACCAGCTTGCGGCAGGCCATCTGAGAATTCAACACCGGCCTTGGTCCAGTGTTCGTTATCAGCTAAGAGCAACAGTCCCGCTTGGTCGAACTGCCCTTCAAAATCTAGAAAAAACTCAATTTCCATGGCTGCATTTGGCTCGAGCTCTGTAAGCAACCCGTGACCAGAGTCGTGAATAAAGCCATAACTAGTTCTATTCCAGTAATCACTCTCTGGCTTGGCCGTGACCCACAGCTCATCGCCTGCTTCAATTACGTTCTCGGGTTGGTTGGTCCAGCTTCCTTGCTCCCAGTTGAGAATCATGGGTTCAGCTTATCTAAATTGGTGAATTGGTCATTTGGCGGCGGCCAGGCTATTCGTCTTTTTTATCTTTACGCTTGAATATTTTTCGCAACCGCGCGAGAACCCTCTCAAGAATCTGCATTCCCTGCTGATTGAGCTCTCTTGCCCACTTAATTTCAAGGGCTAGGACTGACAAACCGAGAAAGATGAATAAAAGACCAGGCGCCGGAGTGGGCAATATCAAGATTCCAAAAATCACGAGCAAAAAACCCAGCACCATAATCACTATCCACCTGATGGGGTGGGGAAGATTAGAGAGGAACTTCTCGAGTCTTTCCAATTTGACCTA
>CAJXMQ010000073.1 GCA_913056225.1 uncultured Micrococcales bacterium
TGGGCTGATGTCCGCAGAGAAGTTCGAAAAGTAATGGAAGAAAGCGATATCCACAAAATCGAGGGCATGCCCTACGAGGAGCATCGCGAAAGAGTTTTGAAAAGCCTGCAGCTATTGGTTGATAAAGGTGTCACCCAGCACGGGTTCCCCAAAGAAACAGGCGGATCAGGTTCCCCTGGAGCATCACTGTCAACATTTGAAGAACTAGTCTTTGCTGACCCCTCCTTGCAGATCAAATACGGAGTTCAGTGGGGGCTATTCGGTTCAGCAATTTTGTATTTAGGAACTGAATACCACCATAAAAAGTTCTTGCCAGGGGCAGTGGACCTATCGGTTCCCGGTGCATTCGCGATGAGTGAGACAGGGCATGGAAGCGATGTTGCATCCTTAGGAACAACTGCAACCTATGATCCAGAAACCCAAGAGTTTGTAATTCACACACCAGATCGCCACAGTTGGAAAGACTGGCTGGGAAATGCCGCCAAGCACGGTCAAGCAGCAGTGGTCTTTGCGCAGCTAATCGCAGATGGTGAAAACCAAGGTGTGCATGCCTTTTATGTCCCCATCCGAAAAGGTAAGAAGTTTTTACCAGGAGTTGGCGGAGAAGATGATGGTTTGAAGGGCGGTCTAAACGGAATCGACAACGGAAGATTGCACTTCGATAATGTCCGTATTCCAAGAGAGAACCTCCTGAACCGCTACGCAGATGTTTCACCCGAGGGCGAATACAGCTCAATCATTGAATCCAAGGGAAGAAGATTCTTCACCCAGTTGGGAGCTTTGGTTCAGGGTCGAGTCAGCCTCACCGGTGCTGTTACCAACGCTCAGAAGCTCGCTCTAACAATTGCTCTGAGGTATGCGAATGAGCGCAGGCAGTTCCCCGGTGTTGATGGTGAAGAGGTGAAGCTAATGGATTACCAGCGTCACCAAAGAAGACTTCTTCCATTGCTGGCCGAGACATACGCCCAGGTGTTTTTGCACCAAGAGCTTTTGGATAAATTCCACGAGGTATTCAACGGAACCAATGACACTGATGAGACCAGAAGTGATCTGGAAACAGTTGCTGCTGCTGCCAAGGCAATAGGAACCTGGAATGCTCAGAAGACAATCCAAGAAGCTCGCGAAGCTTGCGGAGGCCAGGGCTTCCTGGCCGAAAACAGACTGGTTGGGCTAAGGGCCGACCTAGATGTTTATGTCACTTTTGAAGGAGACAACAACGTCATGCTTCAGTTGGTTGCCAAGAGACTTCTGACTGACTACTCCAACGCTTTCAAGTCCCCCGACTTTTCAACCCTGGCAAGCTATGTTGCCGAGCAGGTTGGAGAATCAGCAATCAACCGAGGTGGCCTGCGAGGACTTGCTCAGAACTTGACTGATTTTGGCTCAACAGCCAGAAGTGTTGACTATGTCAAGGAAGAGGAGCACCAGCATCAGTTGTTGGTGGATCGAGTCCACACTGAGGTTGCGCGAATTGCCAACAAGATGAAGGCTGCCGGCAAGGACAAGGTAAAGCAGGCAGAGCTATTCAACCGCTACCAAAATGACCTAATCAATGTTGCGACAGCCCACGCTGAGTTGATTATGTGGGAGGCATTCACCTCTGCTTTGAAGACAATCAACCACGAAGACACTCGCCAGCTATTGACTTGGTTGCGTGACCTTTACGGCTTCACATTGCTGGAGAAAAACTTGGATTGGTTCATGATCAATGGCCGACTAACCTCACAAAGAGCAGAGGCAATCACCGATTACATCGATGACAGACTGTTGCCAAGGCTGAAGCCATACGCATCAGACCTGGTTGATGCCTTTGAGCTAACCGAGCCTCTAATTCGTTCCTCACTTGCATTTGGCGCTGAGCAAAAGAGAAGAGACTCTAAAAAAGAAAGCATGGTTGACGCATGATCTCCAAAGACGTTTATTTCATTGATGGAGTCAGAACTCCCTTCGGGCGTGCTGGTGAGAAGGGCGTTTATTGGAACACTCGAGCCGATGACCTAGTGGTGAAGGCGATGATCGGGCTTTTGGATAGGCACCCAGATCTTGACAGGTCTGCAATCGATGATGTCGCCATTGCTGCCACCACCCAAACCGGAGACCAGGGTCTGACCATTGGTCGCACCTCGGCCATCCTGGCGGGCCTTCCTGAATCAGTTCCTGGCTTTGCAATTGATCGCATGTGTGCGGGGGCGATGACAGCTGTTACCACCACCGGATCAGGTATTGGCGTTGGCATGTATGACATGGTTCTAGCTGGTGGGGTTGAGCACATGGGTCGCCACCCAATGGGCGGAGGCGCAGATCCGAACCCAAGATTTCTTTCAGAGAAACTGGTGGATTCAGATGCTCTAAACATGGGCTGCACAGCCGAGAAAATCCACGACCGGTTTCCTCATCTAACAAAACAGCGTGCTGACGCTTTTGCTGTTGGTTCTCAGCAAAAAGCAGCCAAGGCTTACGAAGATGGCGTGATTCAAAAAGACCTAATTCCAGTTAGTGCTGCGAGTGATTCTGGCTGGCAGGTTGTTGATCGCGATGAGCCGATGCGACCAGAAACAACAATGGAGGGAATCAGTGATCTGAAGACCCCATTTAGGCCCCACGGAAGAGTGACCGCAGGTAATGCATCACCTTTGACAGATGGTGCAACCATCTCCCTTCTTGCAGGCGAAGACGCAGTCAAAAAACACGGCCTGAAGCCAAAGATGAAAATGGTCAGCTTCGCATTCGCAGGTGTTGAGCCGGAGATTATGGGAATCGGCCCAATCCCTGCAACCGAAAAAGCACTAGCCAAAGCAGGCATAGGTATCGATGACATCGGTCTGATTGAAATCAATGAGGCTTTTGCCATTCAGGTGTTGAGTTTCATTGACCACTTTGGCCTCGAAGACGATGACCCCAGAATCAATAAATACGGTGGAGCAATTGCCTTTGGACACCCCCTAGCTTCATCAGGAGTTAGGTTGATGAATCAATTGGCAAGCCAGTTTGAAAACCACCCCGAAGTTCGCTATGGCATGACCACTATGTGTATTGGTCTTGGCATGGGCGGAACCGTAATTTGGGAAAACACAGGCTGGAGAGGCTAAATGTTAGAAAAATTCGCACCCCTATTTGTTGATGACTCCGAGGTCATCACCCACAGCTTTGTCTCCGATGTTGCTTTGAAGTCAGGCAAAACCCTTGCCCTGATTACTCTGGACAACCTCAAAGACCACACCCGACCAACAACTCTGGGACCACTCACCCTGAAAGAGCTGGACGAGGTGTTGGACGCCCAAGAGGAAAGAGCTAAAAACGGCGAGATTCATGGAATTGCAATCACCGGTAAGCCCTATTTCTTAGCTGCTGGAGCAGACCTTTCAAAAATCGGAGCCGTTGAGAAAAAAATCACCGGCAGGCTTTATGTCGAGCTTGGCCATTATGTTTTTGCAAAACTAGGAGACTCATCAGTTCCAACTTTTGTGTTCATAAACGGCCTTGCCCTGGGTGGAGGTGTTGAGATTGCACTGAACGCCAAATACAGAACTTTGAACTCAGCAGCACCGGCTCTTGGTCTTCCCGAGGTGTTCTTGGGAATCATCCCTGGCTGGGGTGGCAGTTATTTGCTTCCCAATCTGATTGGAATCAAAAATGCGCTGAAGGTGATTGTTGAAAATCCTTTGAAGCAAAACCGGATGCTGAAGCCAAAAGAGGCATTCGAGATGGGCATTGCGGATGTCATGTTTGAACCTCAGAGATTTGTTGAGCAAAGCATCGACTGGGCTGATGAAGTCATCAATGGCAAAAAAGTAAAGCGACCCTTTGAGCCTGGCACCCTAGAGCGCAAAACAGTTTGGCCAGCAGCAGTGAAGATGGCCAGGGGAATGATTAAAGATCGCCTCGGAGAAATCCCAGAAAGCCCATTCGTTGCACTCGATTTGATTGATGCGGCAAGAAGCGGCACCAGAGATGAGGGATTCAAGCGCGAAGATGACGTGATGGAAGAACTGGTCAGTGGTGACAAGTTCAGAGCCAGCATGTATTCATTCAATTTGGTTCAAAAGCACGCCAAAAACCCGCAAGGAGCACCAGATAAATCTTTGGCAAGACCAGTCAACAAAGTTGGAGTTGTTGGTGCGGGTTTGATGGCAAGTCAGCTAGCACTTCTGTTTTTGAGAAGACTTGAGGTTCCGGTGGTGATGACCGATGTCAGTCAGGAAAGAATTGACAAGGGGCTTGGCTATGTCAGGGCAGAGCTAGACAAGCTGGTTGAGAAGGGCAGATTAGACCCCGATGACCGCAATCGCTATTCGGCAAATCTCTCAGGTTCGCTTGATTATCAGGCATTCTCTGATTGCGATTGGGTGATCGAAGCTGTGTTTGAAGAGATGAGTGTCAAGCAAGAGGTGTTTGGAAAACTCGAGCAGTTTGTTCCAGAGCACTGCATCTTGGCCTCAAACACCAGCTCACTTTCAGTTTCTGAGATGGCTAAAAACCTCAAAAACCCAGAACGAGTTGTCGGTTTTCACTTCTTCAACCCAGTAGCGGTTATGCCGCTATTGGAGGTCGCAAGGGCCAGTGAAACCAATGACGAGACCATGGCAACGGCGATGGCAGTTGGCAAGAAGCTTCGCAAGACAACTGTGATTGTGAAAGACGAGGCAGCCTTTGTGGTGAACAGATTGTTCGGTGTTCTTCTTAGCGAACAGATGCGTGCTTTGGACGATGGCTTTAGCTTCGATGACATCTCAGAGGCAGTCAAGCCACTGGGGCTTCCAATGGATCCGTTTGATCTATTAGAGCTTGTTGGCATGCACGTTGCTTCACACATGATGGATTCAATGAAGGCATTTGACGATAGCCGCTTCTATGCATCGGAGACTTTGGGCAAGCTTGCTGATCACGGAAAGCTTTTGGTTAAAGACGATAAGGGCAAGATCAAGGGCTTTGACAAGGGTGCAGTTTCACTGCTACCTAGTGCCACTCCAAGCAGAGACAGGCAAACAATTTTGGATCAAACCTTGGAGGGTCTAGCTAGAGAAATCAAGATAATGCTTGATGACGGTGTCGTTCACAGTGTTGAAGACATTGATCTAGCAATGATTACAGGTGCTGGATGGCCTTTCCACCTCGGGGGCATAACTCCTTATTTGGACCGTGAGGGAGTTAGCCAAAGAGTGAATGGCAAGCCATTTCACGACCCGATGGTGGTTGGCGTAACTGAGTAGTTGCATTAGCGAGATAATTGGCGGATGAGCATTCGTCCAGCAACACCAGAAGATGTCCCTGCTATTTTGCA
>CAJXMQ010000074.1 GCA_913056225.1 uncultured Micrococcales bacterium
GCTATTGCCAATAAAGATATTGAAAACACAAAGGTAATAAGTGTTGAAAGTGATGCGGGAGCTGTTGACTTTGCGTCTGAAAATCTTTCCTTTGCTCCCCATGCCCGCTCAGTTGAATCCAAGGTAGATAACTATCTGAAAAATCTGGTCTCTAATTCAGCCAAGTTGAAGGGGGCCACGGTGGTGATGGATCCACCAAGAATAGGTGCGGGCAGAGATGTCATGCATAACCTGACCTCGATGAAACCAGCTCAGATTATTTATGTCGCATGTGATCCTGTTGCACTATCGCGTGATGTTGAATACGCCATGCAGGCCGGTTATAAGCTCGCTGAGATCAAAGGCTTTGACCTATTTCCAAACACGCATCACTTTGAAGCTGTGGCCAGACTTACGCTCTAAAGGCTGGCTGGTCTATTAGCTCCCAGTGAAGATCCTCTGTTTCTGGCAGGGCATCGGCTATGGCTTGCTTCTGTTCCTCACTTAGCTCTATTTCACTCGCTGCCAATAGATCCTTAATGTTTTCACTCTTGGTTGCACCTGGAATTGGAATGCAACCAGGAATGGTCAACAGCCAAGCAATAACTGCTGCGTGAGAGCTCACTCCAAGCTCAGTTGCCAGTTGATTGAAAGCCTTAGTGGTTGCTTCGTTTTTGGCTCTTTGAGAACCACCAAATGGTGACCATGGCAAAAATGCAATGTCATTGGCAAGACAGACACTCAGAACCTCAAGGTCTTGGCGGTAATAAGGATTGAACTGGTTTTGAACACTCACAATCTCACCACCTGTAATCTCAATGGCTTTTGTCAGTTGCTCTGCGTTGTAATTAGAGACTCCGATGTGTTCAACAAAGCCTGCTTCTTTCAGAACCATCAGGTTTTCAACCTGAGTCTCAAAATCCATTGATGGATCTAGTCTGTGGTGTTGCCACAGCTGAATTTTGTCAACACCCAGTCGGTAGCAACTGGCCTCTGCTGCACGCAGGAAGTAATCAACTGAACCGTTTCTTCCAAACACTTCACCGGGACGTCTGGTGATTCCACCCTTGGTTGCAACAACTAGGTTTGATTTATCTCCCGAGTAGCTAGCAAGAGCTTCAGAAACAAATTTTTCATTCCTTCCAAAGTCATCCCAGGAAGGGGCGTAGATGTCTGCTGTGTCCAGAAGTTCAACACCGCTATCGATCGCATCGTGAATGGCCTGAATCCCCTTTTCAGGGTCAGTGAGTCCAACGCCTCCGGGGATTGTGAAATTCATACAACCAAGACCGACGTTGTTGACCCTCCAGGGGCCCAGCCCAATTTTCTTCATCACCCCATACTGGCCCTGTTGGTGAAATTTTGCGAATTCACAAACATCAACGACTCACTTGACAATGTCCAAGGGTGAATTTATTCTTCTGAGTATCGATAGCAATAGCTTGAGGTAGTGGGCCCAGAGGGACCTCCGGACGGTGGTCGTTCTGGGTTCATGACTTTAATTCCCAATAAAACAAAATCTGACCAAGGTCTTGGTCGTTGTCCGCGAAACTACCTTGAGCTGATTGATTTGAATTTGCGAATTGACAGCGGGATGAAGACAACCAACATCAATACCAATGCGGCAAATACTGTCGTCAATGGGTTTTGTTGCAACCAACTATCCCCCGCTGGAATCCCAGCGGGAACATTGCCAAAAAGCTCTCTTGTGGATTGAATCAAAGCACTCACCGGATTCCACTCAGCAAATACTCTCAATGGTCCAGGAAGTGTTTCTGAGGGAACGAAGGCATTAGATAAAAATGTCAGCGGAAACAAAACCAAGAAACTGACGTTATTGATGATCTCTGGGCTTCTAACACTCATGCCAATCAGCGCCATCACCCAGCTGAATGCGTAACTGAAAAACAATAAAAGCAAAATCCCTAAAGCTGCCTCTGGGATGGAGCTGTTGATTCTCCAGCCAATCACGAACCCTGTAATCATCATCACAATCAGTGAGCTTGCGTTAATCACAAGGTCCCCAAAGGTTCTTCCAATCAAAACAGCAGCGCTAGACATGGGCAGTGTTCGGAAACGATCAATGATTCCGTCTTTTAGATCCTGTGCCATGGCGGAACCTGAATAGGTGCTTGATAGAACAATGGTCTGAGCAAAGATGCCGGCCATCAAAAACTGGGTGTAATCGCCACCCTCAACCTGGATTGCTCCTGCAAACACGTAGTTGAAAAGCAACACAAACATGATTGGCTGAATCAAACTGAAAACAAAGATCTCTGGATCCCTGCGGAGTTTATAAATGTTTCTTCTGGTGGCTATCCAGCCATCAGACACAGTTTTGGCAATAGTTGATTCAATGGTGGGCTTCAAAACACTACTCATGCGCTGACATCCTCTGTTTTGTGGCCGGTGAGTTCCATGAACACATCATCAAGTGTTGGTCTTCTCATGCCAGCGTCATTCAATTCAATGCTTTCTTCAGCAAAGGTTTTCAGTGCCTGCTGCAAAGTCGCTGCTGCATTGTCAACTGGGGCTGAGATTGTCCTGCCGTCATTTCCAACACTCACATCACCTTGCGCCATGCCCGCAAGCAAGCTCTTGCCCTTCTCAACATCTTCTAGGCGAACAAGTGATAGCTCCACTCTTTGACCACCGATTTGCATCTTGAGTTCATCACTGGTTCCCTCAGCAATCACCTTGCCCTGGTCAATAACTGCAATTGAGTCAGCTAACTGATCTGCTTCTTCCAAATACTGAGTGGTTAGCAACACTGTTGTTCCATCGCTGACCAAATCCTTGATCACCTTCCATAGCCCCAGACGACTTCTTGGGTCAAGGCCTGTGGTGGGCTCGTCCAAAAACAAAACTGGTGGGTTGATAACCAGCGCACCTGCCAAGTCAATGCGTCTGCGCATTCCACCACTGAAGCCCTTCACGGGCCTGTTGGCAGCCTCAACCAGGTCAAACATTTCAATTAGCTCGGTGGCTCTTTGCTTGGCTCGCTTTGCACCCAGGTGATAAAGCCTTCCAACCATTTCTAAATTTTCATAACCGGTGAGCTTTTGATCCACCGCCGCATACTGCCCGCTAACACCAATCATTCGCTTGATGGCTTCTGGCTCTTTCAAAACATCAACACCATCGATGCTCGCGGTTCCTGAATCTGGGTTGATTAGCGTGGTTAGCACCTTCACCGTGGTTGTCTTACCAGCCCCGTTAGGGCCCAACAGACCTTTGACGGTTCCCTTCGGAACATCAAGGCTCAGGCCATCTAAGGCCTTTACTATGCGCTTATTGGCGGAATAGGTTTTGATTAGATCATTTGCTTGAATAAAGCTCAATTGACACTCACTTTCAACTTGCCCAACACGCTTAGGCTCCTTTATGTTCCCGCCACCTCGCGGGAGTTGAAAGAAAAAAGAAAAAAAATGGCAAAAAAGTGGAATTGTCAGGGAATCTTAAGGTTGGATGTAGGTAGTAGTGCGTCTCGAGGGCGAGAAAGCTCCCGGCAGATTGAGCTGAGTCTCTCTCGATTCGCCCTGCAGCTATAGTCAATTGATGAAAGGCATTACAAATGTTGAATGGCATTTCAATGGAGGGCTACAACGTTGTTTACAACTTGCTCTCACTAGGTATCGCTTCAATGGTGTTTACCTCTTTGTTCCTATTCCTAGCAAAGGACCGCGTCCTGCCTCGCTACCGCATGGCAGTCATGGTTTCAGGAACAGTAACCGCAATCGCGGCTTACCACTACTTCCGTATGTTTGATAACTTCATCTACGCATTCGGTCCAGATGGTAAGGGCGAGGAATTCTACAACGTGGGATACCGCTACGTAGACTGGTTCCTAACCGTTCCACTACTGCTTCTTGAGCTAGTTGCTGTTTTGGCACTTGCCCAGAGCGTACAGAGCTCACTTCTAAAGAAGTTGGTTCCAGCTGCAGCTTTGATGATCGCACTTGGTTACCCAGGTGACGCAAAGCTAAACGTGTTCTACGAGGGAGACGCTTCACTTTGGGGTCTTCTATCAACCATCCCATTCCTATACATCCTCTACGTACTGTTCGTTGAGCTCGGAAAGAGCCTCGACCGTCAGAGCGAGGCTGTTCGCAAGCGCATCAGCGGCCTGCGTTTGTTGCTTCTGGCAACATGGGGTGTTTACCCAATCGCGTTCATCTTCTACATGAACGCAACTGCATTTGACGAGACTGGATTCGTTCTCCGTGAGGCCGGCTACACCATTGCCGACATCTTGGCGAAGTGTCTATTCGGTCTAGTGATCTTCAGCATTGCACGCCTGAAGTCCAAAGAGGACGACGCAGAGCACGCAAAGGTTGAGTACAAGGAAGCTGCATAAGCAACCCTGTATTAGATCAATTGAAGAGCCCGGGTTTTCCCGGGCTCTTCTCTTTTTAATCTTGAGTGTTATAAAAAGCCCGGTTCAATTCTTCATCGGGCTCATCGACCAAATCAGTATCGATGTCAACAAATGATGGTTCTAGCTCTCCAAATTTAGGTCTTGAGTTTGTTGCCCCTTGCAGTTTGGCAATGATTTTTTGGTTTTCAGTTATGTAAAAAATCTCACCTTTTTCAACTCTGTCAATTAGCTCATACAGTCTTTCCTGTGCATCCTTGGCATCGATATTTTCGGTCATAAAGAAATAATAGATAGCCGACCCTACATTTATCTCCTCGCTTTGCGCAGATGACCTTGAATAAGTCCCTAGACTTTCCCTCATGCTTGCAAGGCTCGTTGTTATCTCAAGACCAGTGCTCTGGGTGAACACAATCGGCCCTGCTGTTATGGCAATGTGGATTGGTGGGGAGTTATTCAACCCCGAAATCATCCCGCTACTTATTTGGCTAACAGTTCCTTTTAATCTTTGGCTTTATGGCATCAATGACATCTTTGACCGTGAAACCGATTTGCTGAACCCCCGCAAGGGTGGTGTTCAAGGAGCAGTGTTAGCAGTTCATGAAATCAAATGGGTGCTCTGGGGAATTGCAATAACCAATATTCCCTTTTTGATCTATTTCTTTTTGAACTATTCACTTGTTGCCAACATCTGGATAGTTGTTTACTACCTGTTTTTCCTGAATTACTCAGCACCTCCATTGAGATGGAAATCAAGACCGTTCTGGGATGCTTTCAGCAACATCGACTATGCCTTCCCGCTGGTGTTTGTGGCGTTGGCGT
>CAJXMQ010000075.1 GCA_913056225.1 uncultured Micrococcales bacterium
TTTCCCTTTGGCGTCTGATACATGTCCTCCATCCTTTTTGAGGTAGTAGAACTGTGTTTTTCGCTGACCAACTAGTGAATAAGTGAGGCTATGGCCAACAAAGACGGCGTTATTGAGATTGAGGGTCAAATCGTTGAGGCTCTGCCGAATGCGATGTTTAAGGTCGAGTTGACCAATGGACACACAGTTCTGGCCCACATCTCAGGAAAAATGCGACAGCACTACATTCGCATCCTTCCCGAGGATCGCGTAATTGTTGAGCTGAGCACCTACGACCTAAACCGTGGCCGCATCATTTATCGCTATAAGTAAGGACAGACGATGAAAGTAAACCCAAGCGTAAAAAAGATTTGTGACAGTTGCCGAGTCATCCGTCGTCACGGACGTGTGATGGTGATTTGCAGTAACCCTCGCCACAAACAGCGCCAGGGCTAGATAGACCAGGGCAGCTCGTAATACCTCTCGAGAAGGCGAGAGCCTGATTAGCCAAATCAGGGTGAGCATGCCAAAGACCTTCCGAAGAAAATAGGAGAAAATCCTCATGGCACGTATAGCAGGAGTGGATATTCCTCGCGAGAAGCGAGTTGAAATAGCCCTAACTTACATATTCGGTATCGGCCGAACCAAATCAGCACAGGCTCTTAGTGAGACCGGTGTTGACAAAAACACCAGGGTGAAAGACCTAACTGACGATCAGTTGATTTCCATCCGTGATTACATCGAGGCAAACCTCAAGGTAGAGGGTGACCTTCGCCGAGAAGTTTCTGGCAACATCCGCCGCAAGGTGGAAATTGGTAGCTACCAGGGAATTAGACACCGTAAGGGCTTGCCGGTTCGCGGTCAGCGCACAAAGACAAACGCTCGTGGACGCAAGGGTCCAAAGCGCACGGTGGCAGGCAAGAAAAAGGCAACGCGCTAAGCGTTAGAGAGAGGTATAGAGATTCATGGCAGCTCCAAAATCCGCAGCGCGTAAGCCAAGGAAAAAAGACAAGAAGAATATCCCTGCAGGGCAGGCTCATATTCGTAGCACCTTTAACAACACCATCATTTCCATCACTGACCCAACCGGTGCAGTGGTGGCCTGGAGTTCCAGCGGTGATGTTGGGTTCAAGGGAAGTCGTAAATCAACCCCGTTCGCAGCACAGATGGCAGCCGAGGCTGCTGCCAGAAAAGCTGGAGACCACGGAGTTAAGAAGGTTGACGTTTTCGTCAAGGGACCAGGCTCTGGTCGCGAGACAGCAATTCGCTCACTTCAGGCCGCAGGCCTAGAGGTTGGCTCGATTTCAGATGTGACACCACAGGCGCACAACGGAGTTCGTCCTCCTAAGCGTCGTCGCGTCTAAAACTAAACAAATTAGTCGCGGACGCCACCCGCGATATGAAGAATCACAAAGATAAGCATCATATGGCGGATGCTTAGCTGAAAGGAAATAACAGTGCTAATTGCACAGCGACCAACCCTAAACGAAGAAGTTATTGCAGATAACCGCTCAAGATTTACTCTTGAGCCACTAGAGCCAGGTTTTGGCTACACACTTGGAAACTCAATGCGCCGCACCCTGCTATCAAGCATCCCCGGTGCAGCCGTTACAAACATCCGGATCGCGGGTGTTCCTCACGAGTTTGCAACTGTAGAGGGCGTTAAAGAAGACGTTGTCGAAATCATCTTGAACATCAAGCAGCTGGTCGTTTCCAGCGAGCACGATGAGCCAGTGGTTGCCCACCTAACCAAGTCAGGTGCTGGAGCAGCAACCGCAGCCGACATTCAGGTGCCAGCCGGAGTCGAAATCCACAACCCAGAGCTGGTTATTGCAACTTTGAACACCAAAGCGAAATTTGAAGTTGAGTTCACCATTGAGCGCGGAAGAGGCTATGTTTCCGCCGCACAGAACAGAAACCCTGACGCAGAAGCGGGCGTTATCCCAGTTGACAGCATCTACAGCCCCGTGTTGAAGGTGAGCTACCGCGTTGAGGCAACTCGTGCCGGTGAGTTTACAAACTTCGACAAGCTGGTTTTGGATGTTGAGACCAAGCACTCAGTTCTGCCTAAAGACGCAGTTGCCAGTGCTGGATCAACCTTGGTTGAGTTGTTTGGGCTTGCAAAGAACCTAAACGAAGAGGCCGAGGGTATTGAAATCGGACCAGCTCCGGTTGAGCAGCAGGAGAGTGGAGAGCTTGCAACTCCTATTGAGGACCTAGATCTCACTGTCCGCAGTTACAACTGCCTAAAGCGTGAAGGTATCAACAACGTAAGTGAGTTGATTGCCCTCAGCGAAGACCAGTTGATGAACATCCGCAACTTCGGCTCAAAGAGTGTTGACGAGGTTCGCGACAAACTTGCTGAGATGGGCTTGAAATTCAAGGACGCCGTTCCTGGATTCGACAGCGCATACTTTTCAGGTTTTGAGGAAGACAACTAGGTCTGATTTAGAAAGTCAAGGAGAAAGACAATGGCAAGCCCAACAAAGGGAGCAAGATTAGGTGGTGGCCCAGCCCACGAAAGACTGATGCTGAACAACATGGCCAGCTCACTTTTCAAACACCGCAGAATTACAACCACCGAGACCAAGGCAAAGCGCCTGCGTCCAATCGCTGAGCGTTTGGTCACATTCGCTAAGCGTGGGGATTTGCACGCACGCCGTAAGGTCATGGGTCAGATCACCGACAAATCTGTCGTGCACGAGCTATTCGCAGAAATCGCTCCTCTGATGGAGGGTCGTGAGGGTGGATACACCAGAATCACCAAGCTTGGCTACCGCAAGGGAGACAACGCACCAATGGCAGTGATTGAGTTGGTTTTGGAAAAAGTTGAGCCAAAGCCAAAGGCCAACAAAAAGAAATTGGAAAACACCATCAAGGGAACCGCAGCTGCTGAGGCTGTTGAGACCGAAGAGGCAGTAACCGAAGATGCAGTAACCGAGGAAGCTGCAGTTGAAGAGACTGCAGCCGAGGTAACAGAGACTGAGGCAACAGAGGCAGCAGAAACTCCTGCAGAGGAGCCAGCCGCTGAAGAGACCCCAGCTGAGGATGCACCGGCCGAGGACGCTCCGGCTGAGGAAGCTCCAGCCGAAGAAGCAGCCGCCGATGAGGCGCCAGCAGCTGAAGCTGAGCAGGCTGAGGAGTCAGCTGCAGACGAGTCTGAGGATAAGAAGTAGGAACTTATGACTAAGCCCGCCAGCATCCCTGGCGGGCTTAGTCGTTTCCGGATTGACCTCGCCTACGACGGCACAGACTATGCGGGTTGGGCAATCCAGCCAGGTCTTAGAACCATTGAGGGTGAAGTATTGAAGGCTCTCAGGGTGGTGTTTGGAGATTTGCCAGAGGGACTCAGGGTTGGTGGTCGCACCGATGCGGGCGTTCATGCCCTGGGCCAGGTCTTTCACTTGGATTTGGATGAAACACAAACTAAACGCGTGAGCCATCGCTTGGTTGGAAAACTTAATGCCGTTCTAGACAATGACATTCGAATTTCCTCTTTTGAACCCGCTCCAGAGGGTTTTCATGCTCGGTATTCAGCCACTAAACGAAGCTATCGCTACCGGATTCTCGACTCAAACGAGCAAGACCCACTGTCTGCCAGGTATCACCTATGGCACCACTCGCGTTTGGATGAAGAATTGATGCAGGAGGCCTCATCTCAGCTATTGGGACTTCATGATTTCGCGAGCTTTTGCAGAAGAAGAGCAGGTGCCACCACCATCCGTGAAATCAAAAAGATTGAAGTTAGCCGTCAAGGCAACCTGCTACAAATTGATTTGGAGGCGGATGCTTTTTGTCACACCCAGGTGAGATCAATCGTTGGCGCTTTGATGAAAGTGGGTAGCGGCAAGATGACCAAAACTCGACTTGGCGAGATTCTTGAGGCTAAAAAACGGCTGAATGAATTCAAGGTGGTTGGACCCGAAGGGCTGACACTTATGCAGATTCATTACCCCAAGCAATCATTATTGGCCGCCCAAGCCGAGAAAACTCGAAATATGAGGATTCTGGATTAGTTTTTGGTTGACCGCACTGGTCGCGGGAGGCTATTATTGTCCTTTGGTGTTGGCGGTTGAGCCAATATTAGATTCAACCAATGAATCACCTGTTTATAAAGAATTAAGGGAAAAACGTGCGAACATATTCACCCAAGGCCAGTGAGCTCGATCACCAGTGGCACGTCATTGACGCAGCTGACGTTGTACTAGGTCGTTTGGCCAG
Source organism: uncultured Micrococcales bacterium (assembly GCA_913056225.1). Taxonomy (GTDB): domain Bacteria; phylum Actinomycetota; class Actinomycetes; order Actinomycetales; family Microbacteriaceae; genus CAJXVY01. The sequence goes on from CAJXMQ010000075.1 coordinate 4,201, forward strand.
CCACGCAGCGAGATTGCTTCGCGGAAAGCACAAGCCAACTTTTGCTCCACACATGGACACCGGAGATTTCGTAATCATCATCAATGCCGAGAAGGCAGTTTTGACCGGCAACAAGCTAGCTCAGAAGCGCGCTTACCGTCACAGTGGTTACCCAGGTGGTCTAAAGTCCATCGGATATGAAGAGTTGATGGAGAAAAACCCTGAGAAGGCTGTTGAAAAAGCAGTTAAGGGAATGCTTCCAAAAAACAAACTGGGTGACCAGATTGGTTCAAAACTAAAGGTTTATCGCGGTAGCGAGCACCCTCACGAGGCGCAGAAGCCTCACACCTACAACATCGATCAGATTGCCCAGTAAGGAAAAGAACTTGGCCGAGACAACCACTGAAAACGAGTATTCAACCGAGAGCGTTACCGCTCCTGAGGTTCGCTCTAGAGGAACACTTACCCAAAACGGCGCAGGCCTGGGTCGTCGCAAGCAGGCAAGTGCGAGAGTTCGTCTAACCCCTGGAACTGGAAAAATCACCGTAAACGGTCGTGAACTGCAGGATTATTTCCCAAACAAGTTGCACCAGCAGCTGATTACCGACCCATTCACAGTTTTGAACCTACAAAACGGCTATGACGTGATTGCTCGTATCTCCGGTGGCGGCGTTGCCGGCCAGGCCGGAGCGCTAAGGCTAGGTATTGCCAGAGCGCTGAACGAGATTGATGCGGAGAATAACCGTAAAGACCTGAAAAGCTCCGGCTTTTTGTCTCGCGACGCTCGCGTGAAAGAGCGCAAGAAGGCTGGTCTTAAAAAGGCTCGCAAGGCTTCTCAGTTCTCCAAGCGCTAATCCCCTAGACTCTTGGCTATGGCCAGGCTGTTTGGAACTGATGGCGTGCGTGGTCTCGCTGGACGAGACATCACCCCCGAGTTATGTGTATCTCTGGCAAGAGCAAC
>CAJXMQ010000076.1 GCA_913056225.1 uncultured Micrococcales bacterium
GAATTCATGAACAGCCTTGCTGAGAATTTGCAGGCCAAGCTCTCCTAGGGCTACCTGTGGAAAACTCCTGAGCGAAAACGCTCAGGAGTTTTATTTTTCTCTCCATGAGAAAAATAAATGCAATTATCGCCAGTTTGACCCTGGCTGGATTAGGTCAAGTTGTCTATCAAGAGTCACAGGCGGCAACAATATGTGAAGACGGAGTGTGTGAGGTTGTTTTTACTCACACTGACTCAGTCCAGACTTTCGAGGTTCCCGACACCGTGACAGAACTCGAGTTTGAAGTCTATGGAGCTCAAGGTGGCTCCAGTGGTGGCCGGGGCGGGTTTGTAAGCGGAGTTATAACCAATCTCCCTGAGACCATCACCGTGATGGTTGGTGGCGAGGGTGTTCGCGGTGCTAACAAAGACGGAGGCTTCAATGGTGGAGGTTTCTCAGGAGGAAGGGATGGTTCTCCCGGTAGTGGTGGCGGTGCCAGCGACCTGAGATTTGGAACAGCTCTTGCAGACCGTGTGGTGGTTGCTGGGGGAGGCGGAGGATTCGGTGGTCCGGTCGGTGGTTCGGGCGGTGCCGGAGGTGGGCTCAGCGCTGACGATGGTTCTGCTGGACAGGGTGGAGCTGGTGCTGGTGGCGATCAACTTAGTGGCGGAGCAGGTGGTCGAAGCAACTCTGGAAACACCAATGGCGCCTCAGGAAGATTAGGAGTTGGTGGCGAGGGTGGTTACACATTCTCGGGTTATGGCGGCGGTGGTGGCGGTGCCGGTTATTTCGGTGGCGGTGGTGGAGGAGCTGACACCGATACCTGCTGTCTCGATGCAGGTGGGGGTGGTGGCGGATCATCATTTGCAGACCCCGACCACACCTCTTCGGTGACTTTTCAGCCTGGGACTCGAGCCGGTAACGGCCTGATTATCTTGCGCTATCAGCAGCTGGCAACTGTAACTGATTTCAGCTACGAGCAAGTAGCCCCCTCTTCAGTTGAAGTGACACTTAGTTTCGATTCAGTGGTTGAATCAGTTGATCTGGATGATTTTGTAATAACCGGTTGCGGGTTTTCGGAACTTAGCTCTGCGTCAACGACTCATTTGTTGTCGCTTGATGATTGTTTATCAACCCCGAGTGTTGACATCCCACAACAGACAATGGGGGCAAATCTAAATTTGCCGACCACCACCCTTACCCTGCCAATGGCCCTGGATCAGACTGCACCTGAATTAGTTATTTCCAGCCCGGATGCGATTGCAACCAGGGATTTTGCAATTGCACTTGAAACTGATGAGACCGGTGTTTTTGATTTTGAAGGCATAGTGGTGACCGATTGTGAATTTGTTTCCTCAACAGAGGGTGTTGTCGCAACACTCAGCTTCACTGAATGCACCGAGGGGGATGTTGGCATAACGCTTCCAGTGACACTGGTTAGTGATTCAGTAGGTAACCAGTCACTTGCAGAACCCAAGGAATTAGTAATCGGTATAGACCTAACCGTTCCAACTTTGGAATTTAAAGAAACCCAGATTGAACAGGTTGAGGAGCCAACTGTTGAAATGAAATCAACCACCGAAGTTGTCTTCAGTGAGGTTTCAGCAAGCTTCGAACAATTCATCTTTGAAGGTGATGAAAGCTGCGTTGTTTCCACTGAGCAAACAGAAGCTGGCATTTTATTGATCACCAACGGCTGTTCGAGTGGTGAGATTAGTTGGACATTGCCTGCGGAATCATTAGAAGACTCAGTCGGAAATTTGGGACCAATTGATTCAATGACTACTCAAATAACTATTCCTGAGGTTGTAATTCAGGTTCCACAACCATCACCCGCCCCACAACCAGCTCCAGTTGCGCCTCCGGTGCCAGTTATTCAGCCAGCCCCTGCGCCGATAGCAGTCGTGCCCGCTCCATCACCTGAACCGGAACCAGCGCTAACGCCAGAGCCAGAACTCGCGCCAGAACCAGAGCCAGAACCAGAACCAGTCTCGGTGGACGAGATCCCGCAGGAAGTCGAGCCCGAGACGGATCAGGAGACAACGCGGGAGCCAGAGGTTGAGTCGGACGTGGCAAACACCTTAGAGATTGAGAACAGGCAGAACACCGAGCAGTTGCAGGAAAACCCACAGGCACAGGTTGAGAATGACAATGATGAGCAGCCGACGCCAGCGGTAGTTGAACAGCCCAGAGAGCCAGAAACAGTCGCCGTTAGTAATCCCGAACTAAATCAAGCCTCGGAATCAAGTGAGCAGCAAGCGGTCAACCCTTGGGCCATAGCTATTGCTGCATTTCTAGTGCTGGGCTTGTTGGTTGGTGTGGTGTTTCTAACTAAAAACAATCGTGCGAGAACCATCGACTAGCACGCGGTGCTCCGCAAACCAGCTCACGGCTTGGGCGAGGGTTCTAGATTCAATGTCTTGACCGATGCGAACTAGTTTCTGTTTTGATTCTTCATGAGTCACTCGGTCAACATTTTGTTCGATGATCGGACCCTCGTCTAAGTCCTGTGTTACGAAGTGAGCTGTCGCACCAATTAGCTTGACCCCGCGCGCGTGAGCCTGCGCATAAGGGTTTGCTCCCTTGAAGCCTGGAAGGAATGAGTGGTGAATGTTTATTATCTTGCCAGCATGACGGGCACAGAATTCCGGGCTCAGGATCTGCATGTATCGAGCTAAGACAATCAACTCGATCTGCTTTTTTTCAATTAGCTGTTCAATTCGGTCTTCAAATTTTTGCTTGTCATCGTTTGATTCAATCTTGTGATGCTCGAATGGGGTTTTATAAAACTCAGCCAAAGATTCTAGGTCGGCATGGTTAGCCAAAACAGCCTCAACCTCGATTGGGAGCTGTCCTGACAGTTGTCGAAACAACATGTCGTTCAGACAGTGTGCTGCTTTAGATGCGAGAACTAATGTCTTCATTGGTCTGCCTACAACATCTAACTGCCATTGCATTTGGTAGTCATCTGCAATCTTTTCAATGATTGCTTCAAATTCAGACTTGGAAATTGAAGATTCGATTTGCAGTCTCATGAAAAAGTTATTGCTTTCACTGGTGAACTGCTTAGATTCGGTGATGTTTCCCTGAGCTTGCACGACCGCGCCAGAAATCGCATGTACGATACCTGGTTTGTCGGGGCAAACGAAAGTTAGCACCCAGTGTTCTTTATTCGGCATGGGCACAATTCTAGGGGCTGGTTGAACTAAGTTTTGGGACAGACGGATGTTAGAATCTCGACCATGACTAGAACCCTAACCAAAACCCCGAATGGTTTCGGAGCGTCGCTGAGTGAGGTAGACCCCGAAATTGCAGCAGTTTTGAACCAAGAGCTGGAAAGACAGCGCGGAACACTGGAGATGATTGCAAGTGAAAACTTCGTCTCCAGGGCAATTCTAGAAACTCAGGGTTCAGTCCTTACCAATAAATATGCGGAGGGCTACCCGGGCAGGCGCTACTACGGCGGTTGTGAAGTGGTGGATGTCGCTGAGAATCTGGCGATAGACCGGGCAAAGGAACTTTTTGGAGCGGAACACGCAAATGTTCAGCCACACTCAGGCGCTTCTGCCTCAGCAGCTGTTTTGATGGCACTGGCTAAACCAGGAGAGAAAATTCTTGGTCTGGATTTGGCCCACGGTGGTCACCTAACCCATGGAATGCACCTGAACTTCAGCGGGAAGATGTATGAAGCTCATTCCTATCAGGTTAACGATGAGGGCCTGATTGACATGGATCACGTACGTGAGCGAGCAATGGAAGTTAAGCCCGCGGTGATTATCGCTGGCTGGAGCGCGTACCCAAGACATTTAGATTTTGCCAAATTTAGAGAAATTGCCGATGAGGTAGGTGCCAAGTTCTGGGTTGACATGGCTCACTTCGCTGGATTGGTGGCAGCCGGTGTTCACCCATCCCCGGTTCCTTATGCAGATGTAGTTTCCACCACCGTTCACAAAACTTTGGCTGGTCCTCGTTCCGGTTTGATTCTCTGCAAGCAAGAGTTTGCTAAAAAAATCGATAGCGCTGTGTTCCCGGGTCAGCAGGGCGGACCTTTGATGCACGTGATTGCAGCCAAGGCAGTAGCTTTCAAAGCCGCCATGGCAGATGATTTCAAAGACCGTCAGTCCAGAACCATTCAAGGCGCAGACATCATTGCCAAGCGCTTGGTTGAATCCGACGTTAGAGAGGCTGGAATAGGAGTCCTAACCGGCGGTAGTGATGTTCACCTGGTTCTGGTTGATCTGAGGAATGCAGAGATAGACGGCAAAGGTGCAGAGGATTTATTGCATGAGGTCGGGATTACTATCAACCGAAACAGTGTCCCCAACGACCCAAGGCCACCAATGGTGACAAGCGGAATCAGAATCGGAACCCCCGCATTAGCGACTAGAGGATTTGCAGAAACTGAGTTTGCAGAAGTTGCAGACATCATTGCTAACAGCATTAAGCCAAACCCAGACATTCCTGCTCTTCAGGCAAGGGTGAAAGCACTCACCGATGCTTTTCCTCTTTATGAGGGTCACGAGAGCTGGTAGTCATTGGCAGCCGAAGTAATCGATGGTTTAAAAACAGCTGCCGAGATTAAGAAAGAAATCAGTGTCGAAGTCACTGAGCTGAAAACCAAAGGCCTCACCCCTGGACTCGGGACTCTGCTTGTTGGCGATGACCCGGGGAGTAAAAGCTATGTTGGCGGAAAACATAGGGATTGCAAGCAGGTTGGAATCGAATCCGTGCGAGTCGAATTGTCAGCATCTGCTAGCGAACAAGACATAGAGGCTGCAATAAAAGACCTGAACAACGCCTCCGAGGTCTCGGGTTTTATTGTTCAATTGCCGCTCCCCGCTGGAGTCGACACCAATAGATTATTGGAAGCTATTGACCCCAAGAAGGATGCGGACGGATTGCACCCAGTGAATCTAGGCAGATTGGTTTTGAATGCATCTGGCGAGATAACCAGCCCCCTTCCCTGCACCCCATCAGGAATATTGGAGCTGTGTGCTCGCTATGGAATTGAAACCAAAGGCAAAAAGGCATTAATTATTGGCAGGGGAGTAACTGTTGGCAGGCCATTGAGCTTGATGCTGACACGGAAAGGCATTGACGCCACAGTACAAATTGCTCACTCCAGTAGTCAGAATCTTCCGGATCTAATTT
>CAJXMQ010000077.1 GCA_913056225.1 uncultured Micrococcales bacterium
GCTTTGCAAGCAGGGGGTCAGGGGTTCGAACCCCCTAGTCTCCACGGAACCCTCCCTCCGGGGAGGGTTCTCTGTTTTAACAGTTATGCTTCTTTGATGAGAAACAGATGGATCCTGGTTGGTTACGCTCTTCTGTTTTTTGTTGTGGTTTCTAATTACGACAACTTTTCTGACAACACCCTTTTTGTTGTTTTGGCGACGGCACTTCTCACCATAACTGGCATAGGTGCTTGGATTTGGTCAGTTCAACCGAATAAAGACAAAGACTGACAACCTGCGTTTGGAAAACTAATCCTTGGAACCAACCGTGAGCTCATCAATATTCAATCTTTCTGCCTGCCAGGAGTTGATTGGGTGGTCGGAGGGATAACCAAGGCTCATCCCACAAACCAAAGCGTATTCTTCCGGGACATCGAATTCCGCTTTGATGATGTCTGGGTAATTGCCCAGGTAGCCCTGTGGACATGTGCCAAGGCCCTTATTGGTTGCCGAAAGCATTAGATTTTGCATGTATAGACCAAGATCAAGTGTTCCAAACTGATCTAAACCTTTGTGGGTAAAGAAAAACAGGGCAACCGGAGCACCAAAAAACTCATAGTTTCTTTCCATGAATCGAAACCTTGCCTGTTTGTCTGAGCGGTCGATCCCCAAAATTTCATAAATCCCCATGCCAACTTTCTGACTCCTTTGGAGCAATCCATCCGGGTAGGGAACCTCGTGGGTGAAATCAGGATTGGCAGCCATCCCCTTGACCTCAGCATTTTCACGAAGTCTTTCAATTAGCGCTTTACTGATTCGATCTCTTTGTGCACCGGTTGCAACTGCCACCAAATAAGGCCGAGTGTTTGACCAGCTAGGGGCATTTACGCCATCATTCAAGATCTCTTTTAGTAGACCTTCATCGACCTCGGTGGGGAGAAAGTCCCTGGTGGATCTGCGAGTTTGAAGAAGCGTTTGAAATTTATCGTTATCGATCATTCATCCATGCTACGAGAGTTAGCGCACGACTACTTACCGTTTTCATCAATGCCTCTAATGGAAACCATTTCCATGCAATTCCAGCAACTGTTTTATTGTGATTAATCAACAAACGCCAATAATTAGCTGGTTTATAAGGCTCTCAGTTAACAATCAGTTTTAATTCAGGAATATCCCAGAGAAAGAAAGCAGCTCAGGAGTAGCTTGAGGGCATGAGAAAAATAACAGCACTAACCTCACTGGTACTTATTTCAACCTTGACTCTTGCAGGTTGCACCACGGAGGTCGACACCTCAGCTGTCGAGCAAAGTCAAGACTCGACAACCACGGAGCAAAACTCCGATCAAACAACAGTTGAAAAACCCGAAACTGAAATAAACATCTCAGCTCCAGCTGGGGTTGAAGAAGGCACCGACGCATGGATTTTATGGGATGCGCTAATGGGACCTGACGGTGAGTATGCAGCACTTGCCAGTTATCAATCAGTACTCGATGAATACGGTCAGGTGGAGCCTTACGCAACCATCATGGCCGCCGAAGGTCGTCACGCTGATGCACTAATCAGGCAGTTGGAGAGATTCGACGTTGAAATCCCTGAGAACCCATACCTTGGAAAAATATCAGCCCCAGCGGATCTGGAAACGGCTGCTCAGGCTTGGGCCGAGGGAGAGATTCTGAACGTTGAGATGTATGACGAACTAATAGCAGAAGCTCAGAGTGAGCAGGTGATTAAGGTTTTGAATAATCTTCGAAGCGCCTCACTTGATTCACACCTACCAGCTTTTGAACTTGCTGCTGAAAATGGTGGGGTTCTTAGCGAAGAGCAAATGTCTCGCTGATGAATTAATCAACTAACGGCAATGGATAACGACACTAGGATTCACTGGTGTCGTTTTCCAAATTGTCTTTTGGCTGGTTTGCCCTGGTGCTTGCCGGCGGCGTTTTATTAGCCATGACAGCGCCTGGCCAAACTGCTGGGTTATCGCCTTTTACTGACCCACTTATCGAAGACCTTGGCGTCACCAGAACGGCTATTTCATTCAGTTATCTGATTGGAACGCTTTCAGGGGCTTTGACAATGCCCTATTTCGGCAAGCTAATTGACAGAGTTGGCTCAAAAACCGCAATCATTAGTGTTGCGGTTGGTTTGGCAGCAGTTTTGTATACAGCGGGCTTTGTTTCTGACATCTACAACCTCACGGCAATTTATGTGGGCCTTAGATTTTTTGGTCAGGGTGCACTGACTCTGGCTGCAACGACCCTGATCGCCAAAACCGTTTTACACAGACCGGGACTAGCCCTTGGAGTCAGCGGTGCGATCGGCGCAGCAGGAGTGTCAATTGCACCGGTTGGGTTTGAAAGGCTGATTGCCTCAACTGATTTCAGGACCGCTTTTCAAATCGAATCCCTGTTGGTTTTAGCCGTCGTGATACCCATCGCTATTTTCCTGCCAGGAAAAGCTAAAGAGGTTGCCAAAGACGAGTTCACCGAGACCGGAAGTGTTAAAACAATCACAGGCATGGGCATAGCCCAGGCAAGAAAAACTATTGGTTTTTGGATGATTGCGGTTGCAATGATCTCAGTCGGTTTGGTTTCAACTGCCTTTGGATTCCACCTAATTTCCATTTTGGGAAACCAAGGTTTTTCACCCCTTGAGGCAGCTGCTACCTTCATCCCGCAAACAGTCGGAAGCCTGATTCTGGCAATTGTTGTTGGGGCGTTAATGGATCGTTTTCACCCAAGGCTGGGTGTGATTATTGCCATGCTGTCACTGGTTGTTTCGATGCTGATGCTGTTCACGGTTGAGCCAGGATTTCTGGGTCTGGTTTTTGGGTTTTTGGTAGGTGCAAGCCAGGGGGCAATTAAGGGTGTTGACACCGTTGCTTTGGTTCAATATTTCGGTCGCGCTCACATCGGAGAAATTCGTGGCTGGGCCCATTCAATTGGGCTGATTTCAACATCGGCAGGTCCAATACTGCTATCTCTGGGCCTGGATATTTTTGGAAACTACTATGTCCCAAGTCTTATTTTGTTAGTGCTTCCGCTAACGGCAATTGTTTTAGCTCTAATTGATAAAACACCGAGAGATAGATTCGTCTAAAGACTGCCAATCAGCAAGCTCAACGCCAATCCGATGAATACGACTGATACCGATATTTCCATCCCAAGCTGAAACTTCTTGGAAGAGAGAATGTCTCGCATTTTGCCAGCTGCAATCACAATTACAATCTCAAACCCCGCTGCAAAGAAAACAAACACCAGTGTTAGAAAAACAAGCTGCCAGGTTGCTGATTCAGCATTTCCTAGAAACTGCGGAAAAAAGGCAACAAAGAAAACTAAAACCTTCGGGTTTGTGAGGTTTGTAAACAAACCAGTTAGGTAGGGATTGGTCTTGGTCTTCACAACCTCAGGTTGTTGAGTCGAATTTGGAAGTGAACGAGAAAGTCTTATTGCCTGCCAAGCACTTCCTAAACCAAGATATAAAAGGTATCCACCGCCAGCTATTTGTAAAACCATCAAACCAAATTCACTTTGGGAAACAATCAGTCCAACACCACTAATCATCATCAAAGAGATGATTGCGACTCCGGTGAAGATGCCGGCCATGGTTATAAAACCAGTTCTGACTCCATCTCGCAGGGTGTTTCGGATTAGTAAAAATATGTCAGGACCGGGAGTAAAGGTGATCACCAAACTAGCAATGATGAAAGGCACCAGCACCGAGAAATCGAGCACTGAGCAAGCTTAGGCTAAAAGTGTTGCTCTCTGCTCACTGTCACATCACTGGACCAAACCACACATGCATATTTGTCCAAATAGTGCTGCTCAAGGTGTTCAATGATGGCCATTCGAAGTTCGGAGCTCACCACGGTTTCGATCTTCACATTGCCCCCATCAATCTCACCCGCTCTGCGCCCATGTGGACCAGATCCGTTTGCCTTGGTGACGGTGTGACCCTTGACACCTATGCGGTGCAGGTCTCGGATCAGCCTGGACTCGATGGCTTGCTCAATCACAATAGTGACAAGTTTTCTCTCTATATTTTTCATATACCCATCCCGTTAGCGATTAGTTCTGCAAGCACTGAATACAAAGGTATTCCAATAATTAGGTTGAATGGAAAGGTGATTGCCAAACTTGATGTCAGGTAGATACCCGGGCTTGCCTCGGGGAGTGCAAGCCTGACTGCCGCGGGGGCTGCAATATAACTGCTGGCAGCACTCAACACTCCCAATACTGTTGCCCCACCAACGCTGAGTCCTGTCAACAGTCCAACGGTGATTCCAAGTGTTCCTGCGATTACCGGGAAGCCAATTCCAAAGATCACCAGTCTGATGCCGACCTTTTTGAGATCTCCAATCCTCTTACCCGCAATCAGACCAAGCTCGAGTAGGAACAGGGTTAGGACTCCTGTGAACAGCCCTCCGAAGAATGGTTCAACCTGTGAATAGCCGGCGGAGCCGGTTAGTGCTCCAAGCAACAAACCACCCGCAAGCAGGATGATTGACTTTCCGGTCAAGACCTCGGTCAATGATTCCTTGAAATTTACTGTCCTGCTCATTCCTCGACTGGCGAGCAACAAACCAACGATGATTCCTGGAATCTCCAAAACTGCAAGCAGAGTCGCCATATAACCCTCGACGAATGTTTGAGCAGTTTCTAAAAACACCAAAGCCGCAGTAAAGGTGACCAGAGAGGTTGATCCGTAATGAGCGGCTAGGGCACCTTTTTCATAGGCGGGAAGTTTAGTTAGCGGACCAAGGATGAAAAAAGCCAGCAGCGGAATTGCAACACCGAGTGCGATTGTTCCAGCAATCGGTAGGGCAATCTCTGAAAACTCCGCATCGCGCAGAGCAACACCACCTTTGATACCAATACCCAGCAAAAGGTAGAAACTTAGCCCCTGATAGACAGCCTCAGGCAGCCTCAAATCAGCTCTGATTGCTGTTGCCAACAACCCAAGTGCGAAGGCCAATACCGGTGGGGAGGTTAGGTTTTGCAGTGCAAGTTCAAAAATATTCATTCTTTATCTCCCAAAATCTCAATCAATTCATTCACCGTGTGTTCCTGATTGGATTTATGTCTCAGGGGTGCATTCTCACTAATT
>CAJXMQ010000078.1 GCA_913056225.1 uncultured Micrococcales bacterium
TGCCATGACATCCATTAAACTTCACGAGTGGCTCTAACTATTGGAATTGTCGGATTACCGAATGTCGGAAAGTCGACGTTATTTAACGCACTCACTAAAAACAACGTTCTGGCGGCGAACTATCCGTTTGCGACCATTGAACCAAACGTCGGGGTGGTGAACCTTCCCGACCAAAGACTTCAGCGACTGGCAGAAATTTTTCAAAGCAAAGAGATATTGCCAGCGACTGTTTCCTTTGTTGATATCGCGGGCATTGTGAAAGGCGCCAGTGAGGGTGAAGGCTTGGGAAATCAGTTTTTGGCCAATATCCGTGAAGCTGATGCAATTGCCCAGGTGGTCAGAGGGTTTGCAGATGGTGACGTGGTGCACGTGGATGGTGAGATTTCACCTTCCAGCGATATAGAAACAATCAACACCGAATTGATTCTGGCTGACATGCAGACTTTGGAAAAAGCGAAGGCACGTGTTGAAAAAGAAGTGAAGGCCAAAAAGACCGAGGCTGATGTTCTGCAGGCAATCGAAGAGGCGCTAAAGATTCTGAATGAGGGAAATCCTCTCAGCGTTGCAGGTTTTGACACCGAACCGATCAAAGATCTTGGACTGCTCACCGCTAAGCCAATGCTGTTTGTTTTCAATGTTGATGAATCAGTGCTCACTGATTCAACGAAGATGGCTGAACTTGCCTCTTTGGTGGCGCCCGCCGAAGCTGTGTTTTTGGATGCCAAGGTCGAGAGTGAACTAATGGACCTAAGTGTCGAAGAGGCAAATGAACTTCTGCAGAGCCTTGGGCAAAATGAATCTGGATTGGATCAGCTAGCTCGCATCGGTTTTGAAACCCTTGGGCTTCAGACCTACCTAACGGCGGGTCCAAAAGAGTCAAGAGCATGGACCGTTCGCAAGGGATGGAAAGCTCCACAGGCAGCGGGAGTGATTCACACCGATTTTGAAAAGGGATTTATCAAGGCCGAAATCGTAAGCTTCACAGACTTAGACGCCCTTGGCTCTATGTCCGATGCAAAGGCTGCCGGCAAGGTAAGGCTTGAGGGCAAGGACTATGTCATGAAAGATGGTGACGTGGTGGAGTTTAGGTTTAACAACTAGGTTCTGGGAATTATCAGAGCTAGAAAACTATTGTTTTTCAAATGCAGCTAGACCTAAACCAAAGTATTGAAGAGCTATTTGACAACCACTTCAAAGAGCTTTCGCTGGATGAACTAATCATTAGCCCCATCTCCGGTGGTCAAACCGCGGCCGATGAAGCACTCAGTAATTTCAAGGTCTCTGGCTACGCCCAAAACCGCTCTCAGGTTCTTCCTGAATCAACTCGCGGGGCAAGTGTTCTAAGCCCATACATTCGTCACAACCTGCTTCCCCTGCAGAGAGTTTGGGACTCAATTGGCGGTCCATCAAAAGATGTTTCCAAGTTCCAAGACGAGCTTTTATGGCAGGAGTATGCAAGGCACCTCTATGCACGAGTGGGAACCGACCTGTTTGAAAACTTTAGATTCGATGTTCCCTGGAACACAGATGGCTATGGCTGGCGCAGAGAGATGCTTTGCATTGACACCGTGGTCAATGAATTGGAACAGACCGGTTGGCTTGTAAATCAATCGAGAATGTGGCTTGCCAGTGAGTGGACCGTTCATAACTCTGAGGGCTGGCTTGCAGGTCAAGAGATCTTCTATCAGCACCTGCTGGATGGCTCCAGGGCTGCAAACCTTGCTGGTTGGCAGTGGACGGTTGGATCTGGAACGGGAAGACCCTATGGCTTTTCTCGTTGGCAGGTGAATAAGCGTGCCCCTGGATTGTGTGCAAAGTGCCCACTGAACAAAAACTGCCCAGTGGAGAATTTCCCAGAGGAGCAACAGCTTCCAAGATTGGAAAAACACCCACTGATTGAAACTGACCCAAAACCACACTTGACCGCTGGTCCAATGCGAGTCATCGAGCGCGATAAACCAGAGGCGGTTTATTTGACCATCGAGTCACTGGGCGATGCCGATAACGCAATGCAGGCAAATCCTGATTTGCCAGTTGTGTTTGTCTTCAATAAGCCAGAGTTAGAAAAACTGAAGCTTTCATCCAAGAGAATTGTTTTTTATCTGCAGACTCTGAAAGACCTATCAAAGAGAAAAGACCTGAGCGTTTATCTGGCTGAACCAAGAGAGATTATTTCTCAGCGGAAATATGCCGTTACTTATGCACCGGTGCCGAGTTTTCAAAAGATCCAGAGTTTATTTACTGAATTGCATCCCTGGCCTTGGCTTAGAACCCCGCATGCAGGTTCAGTCAGAAGCTTTTCTGCTTGGAGGGCAAAACTCAGTTCTCGATGAGGCGATTTTCACCGACCACCGTGAAGCCTGCCTGAACATCTTTGGTGACAACTGCATTGGCACCAATTTTTACATCATCACCAATGCTCACGGGTCCAATGATCTTCGCTCCCGCACCAATGATTACTCGAGACCCAACAGTTGGATGCCTTTTGCCCTCTTTTAGAGATTTGCCGCCAAGTGTTACACCGTGATAAATCAACACATCATCACCAATTTCAGCGGTTTCACCGATGACAACACCCATGCCGTGGTCAATCACCACCGCCTTGCCAATTCGGGCTCCGGGGTGAATTTCAATTCCGGTTATCCATCTGGTTATGTTGGCAAACATTCTGGAAACAGTTCTGAGTTTGATTTTGTAGATTCGATGCCAAAGCCGATGCCACATCAAAGCATGAAATCCTGGGGAGGTTAGCACCAGCTCAACCGCCGATCGGGTGGCTGGGTCTCGCTCAAGGCCTGCTTTTATGTCATCGATAAGACTCAAAGGTTAGGACCGCCCTCTTGCCTGAGGTCTTCATACAAAACAGTTGAGAGATAACGCTCTCCGAAACTTGGGATGATCACAACAATTCGCTTGCCGTTCATTTCAGGACGGTTGGCAACTTGATGGGCAGCCCATAAAGCCGCACCCGAGCTGATTCCTGCCAGGATTCCCTCCTGGTCTGATGCCATTCGAGCGAAGCGAATTGATTCCTTGGTTGGGGCATCTAGGACTTCGTCATAGATTTCAGTGTCCAAAATCTCTGGCACGAAGTTTGCACCAATTCCCTGCAGTGGGTGACCTGAGGGGTCACCGCCGGTGAGGATTGGGCTTGCTTCTGGCTCAACTGCGAAAACCTTTATGTCTGGGTTGTGCTTTTTCAAAGTTTGACCGGAGCCTGTGATTGTTCCACCAGTTCCGATACCCGCAACCAAAGCATCAACGGTTCCATCGGTGTCTCGCCAAATCTCTTCACCGGTTGTGTTTCTGTGAATCTCTGGATTTGCCTCGTTGGCAAACTGACGAACCAACACAGCCCCCGATTCACCACCTATTTCTTCTGCTTTGGCAACTGCTCCACGCATGCCCTCGGCAGCGGGAGTTAGCACCAGTTCCGCTCCATAAGCCTTCAGAAGTGTTCTTCGCTCCATGCTCATCGAGTCAGGCATGGTCAACACAACTCGGTAGCCACGAGCGGCACCAACCATGGCAAGGGCGATGCCGGTGTTACCACTGGTTGCCTCTACGATTGTTCCTCCAGGAGGAAGGTCACCGCTTTTCTCAGCGGCGTCAACCATGGCAATTCCAATGCGGTCTTTCACGGTTGCGGATGGGTTATAAAACTCAAGCTTTGCAAAGACCTCTGCCTTTGAATCTCCCATGATTCGGTTCAGTCTTACCAGTGGAGTGTTTCCTACCACCTGGGTGATGTTGTCATAAATTTTCATTTATCTTCCTTGGCTCTTTCAAAACCCTAACAACCTAACTGCAGATGCTGGCGAAAGCTTCCTTATTACCGATTCTGAACGAGTGATGTTTTTAGCGAATCAATGGTTTTCTGGTTTAGGCCACTGTCGATAAGCATTGATTTCAGCCCACCATGTTCTTTGTTTGCTAAAAATAGAAACCTTTGCATGGCTTCACGGTCCGCTCTTAGCAGAGCACCCGCCTGATTTATTGCCTCTTCGCTGAACATTGGTTGTAAGTTCATTAGTCGGTTTAGAACCTTGGGCATATTGTTCTGCGTAAGGCTGAAATCATCCAAGATGTGTCGTTCATCTGTGTCTAGAGCACTTAGTAACCCAGCAGCAAAAACACCGGTTCTGTCTTTGCCCGCAGCGCAGTGAAAAACCACTGGAGCGCCAGTGTTAGAAATGGCTTCAATTCCTTCAACCACCAGCGGAGCCACCTGGCCCATCAGGTAGAAATACCACTGGCCTAGATCATCTGCTGAAAAAGAGTCATCAAAGATTTTGTGTAGAACCTGACCCGGTTCACCACTTGATTCAATCAGGGGCAGGTTTAGATACCCCTCAACGTGGTTGGCAATTGGACCGCGACCGGTGCTGGTTTCATTCAAATCACGAAAATCGATAACCAGCCCGATGCCCAGGGATGCAATTCGCTCCGCCTCATCATCATCGATCGCACTGACATCATCAGAGCGATAGCTGATTCCCGTGTTCAGGATTCCATGACCAGTGCTGATGCCTCCAAGATCTCTGAAGTTTGCAAGCTTGCCATGGGGGTGGAGTTTGTCGATTAGCACAAGACACAGATTACAGCCTGTTGGTTAGCAAATTGTTCGGTGGGATAATTGAGTCACCGATGAAAAAATTCTTTTTACTCCTAACTCCTGTTGTGTTGGCTGGTTGCTCCGTGAATCCCGCGCAGGTGGCAGCGGATGCAGCTTTTTGTGCATCTGCTGAGAGTGTTTTGACTAATGTCCAAGACAGCTATCAGCAAAATGTTGTTGATAGCGAGTTTTTAGCTTCCGCCACTGGTTTTTTGTCAGACATCACAGCACCTCTCAGTGATGCACTGGGCCAAGACATTCAATCTTTGTCCGAGCAACTGTCTTCATCGCAACCCGTGAGCGAGACGGAGGCAGCAGTTGATGGACTCATCGAGGACATAAAGCTTCGTTGCTCAGAGGTCGGAGTCGAGTTCTAGCCAATGGCTATAGGCTTATCATCATGGAACAGCCCTCACTACACCCCGATAGAAACTTGGCCATGGAACTGG
>CAJXMQ010000079.1 GCA_913056225.1 uncultured Micrococcales bacterium
AGATTGCGAATATGGGCTGGGAGAATGCAATCAAGTCAGATGATGCTTTGCTTGCTGGCTTGAACACGCACGCGGGAGAGGTCTATAACTCTGGAGTCGCTGAGGCCCACGGTTTGACCTTGGCTGATTCTCGAAACCTGTGATTGACCCAAGGGAAAGTTAAAATAAAGCTGCCCCTCAGAGATCTGAGCACTGGCCCAACCGTTCGCAATCGGCTGACGCCTTTGCTTTGACAGCCCAAGCTGCATGGCATCCACCTGATCAACCGCTCCAATTCCGATTTTTTGCAAGCAGTTAGCCATCAGTGATCTGGAAACACCACTTAAGGTTTGACTGGCGGCAAACAGATACACACCCAGAGCTCTGCCCTTGGTGGCAACATCGTCTAGTACCGAAGCGGCCTTCTGCGAGCTTCTCGTAACACTGGAAAGCTCATCTACCAAAAGCATCATCGGCTTTGGGCTTTGCCCGTCTGCCAGCTCCCGCTCTCGGGTTTCAAGTTCTTTATGCACCATTTCTAAAAACTGATCAAAATCATCGGAGTGATTGCTGACCACCCACTCAATTCCGAACGCCTTTGAGAAACCAAGCCCGCCCTTGAAATCAATTACAACCAAACGGTGTGGCCAACTCTCGATTAGATTTCTCATGAATTCAGTTTTGCCACTGCCGGTCGGCCCAATGATTAGAGTGTGCGCCGGTCGCAGAAAAACTATTTCACCATCTGATCTAATCCCAGCTTTAAGCTGCCCTCGAGAGTCAAGCAGTTGGTCCAATAAAACCTCTGATGCGGGTCTTTCCAGCATTCTTATTAGCGCTAAGTTGAGCCATGTTGGCCAAAACAAGCTAAATCCTCCGAGTTTTCTTCCGCCAACAGCGACACCAGCCAGCCCCAGTTCGATCTCATCTGATTTGGTCAATGGTTTTTTGGATTTGATTACTATCCAAATTATCAACGTAAACAACCCGATGGCGGTTAGGTGCCAAAGCCCCTGACTGAGGCCCAGAAAGACTCCGTAGCCAAGGGTTGGAAGTAAAAACAAAATACTCATAGCAACATATTGGACAGCGGCACAGGTGGTTTTATTCGATTGGAATCTATTTGTGTATAACAGTTGCCTTTTTGTCTATGTTTACTGAAAAGATAGTCACATGAGCCAAGATGTTGACGATCCGATCAATCAAAAAATAATTGCCCTGTTAAATGAAAATGGGCGACGCAGTTTCACCGAGATGTCCTCGCTGCTTGGCATCAGCGAAGCTGCCACCAGGCAAAGGGTGAACAAATTAGTGCAGAGCGAAGTGGTCCGTATAGTGGGCATTCCTAGCCCCGTGGCGCTTGGTTACTCCAGAAAAGCAATGATCGGCATACGCCACAGTGGAGCGGTAACAGAATTGTCAGAACAATTGAAACTGCTTCCAGAAGTGTCAAAAGTGGTCGTTACGGCAGGTGGATTTGATGTCCTAATTGAAGTCATTTGTGAAGATGATGAGCATCTGGTGAGGTTGATTAATGAGAACATCAGAGCGCTACCAGGGGTGCAAACAACAGAGACTTTTGTCTATCTGCAAGAAGAAAAGCAAATTTACGAATGGACCGGCAAATGAATTTTCAGCAAAGTTATAAATCGAAAGTTGGTAACTTGATAATCCTTGCCAGCGAAGACGCCATAACCCAGATTAAGTTTGGTGACTCGGACTTGGAAAACCCAAGTGAGCTAACAAAAAAGGCAGCCGGCCAGTTGCAAGAGTATTTCGAGTCAAAACGAGACTTTTTCGATTTGCCCTTGAAACCAGAAGGAACCGAGTTTCAAAAATCTGTTTGGAGCGAATTACTAAAGATTCCCATTTCCAAAACATCCAGCTATGGACAGCTTGCGGCACAGGTTGGCAAACCGAGAGCCGCCAGAGCAATTGGTGGCGCAGTTGGCGCAAATCCAATTGCCATAGTTATCCCCTGCCATCGAGTTATTGCCACCAATGGAAAAATTACCGGATATACCGGTGGTGAAGGCATCAAGACTAAGCAAGCCCTGCTGGAAATGGAAAGTGCTGTAATTGAAACAGCAGGCTGATGAATTGATTCGTTGCCAGTGGTGTTCGGCAGATCAGATCTATATCGATTACCACGATCAAGAATGGGGCCGAGAGGTTCGAGGAGATAATCAATTATTCGAGAAAATAAGTCTGGAGGGATTTCAAGCCGGACTCAGCTGGCTAACAATCCTGAAGCGCAGAGATAACTTTCGCACGAACTTCGACGGTTTTGAAATTGAAAAAGTCGCAAACTACAAAAAGGACAAAGTCGAGCAGTTGATGCAGGAAACAGGAATCATTCGAAATCGGAAGAAAATCGAGTCCGTTATTCATAATGCTCAGATTTTGCAAGACTCAGCAATTGACCTGACTGAACTGATTTGGTCTCATAAGCCCACAGATGACCCGCACGATCACACTAGGGCAACCTCTCCAGAGTCAACCGAGTTATCCAGAAAACTCAAATCACTAGGGCTTAGCTTCGTTGGGCCTACGACAATGTATGCGATGATGCAATCTATTGGAATGGTCAACGACCACGATCCAAATTGTTTCCTAAAAAACTGAAAGGTAATCCTGACTGGCGACATAAACAGTCCAGGAGGAAAACATGAACCCTGAGCAGTTTCAATCCGTTTTTCGAGATTTTTTGGATCCCGTCTCAAAATTTCTCGCTCGAAGAGTTGAACCGGATGCGGTTGAAGACCTGGCTGCCGATGTGTTTGGTGTTGCCTGGAACAAACGAGACCAGATACCAATGGGATTTGAGCTCCCATGGCTTTATAAGACGGCAAGGTATGTGATCGCGAATCACAGAAGAAAAAATCAAAGTGGAATTAAGTTATTAATGTCTTTGTCAGCCCCGGTCTCTGCGCCCAGTGCTGAAACAATTGCCCTTGCCGAGCATGGTCTTGCCGAGGCATGGTCTGGACTGAGTGCTAAGCAAAGAGAAATAATTTCACTTTCCGCATTCGAAGAACTCTCAAGCAAAGAGATAGCCAAGGTATTGGAAACCTCTGAAAACTCAGTAAACATAAGACTTAGTAGAGCCAGAAAAAAATTTGCAGAATTGTTGAAAGAAAACTAGAGCAGGAAACATAAACAGATTATGAACGATGATTTCGATGACCTAGAAGCTCGACTGAAAAAGGCCGATGTTAGCCAACCTGTCGTGGATTCTGCAGTTTTGGAAACTGCCACAACTTCAAAAACTCTGAAATTACCCAACCCCCGAGCTTTCAGGTTTGGCCTAGCCAGCGTTGCCTCTCTAGCAGCACTTGCAGTTTTCAGCACCACCTTGCCTCAGCCGGGTCCAACAATTCAATTGGCTTCTTCAGGTTTTGCTGCGGAATCTTCTGCGGAGGACTCAATGATTGCCGATGGTTTCCCCGGTTGGCTAACTTCCTATGAATACACGCCCTCGACAGATCTCTCAACAGATGGCTCTAGAGGTGCGGTTTATGAACTATCACTGAATGGCGACCCAAGAGCAAGACTGCAGGACTTCGCATCGCTTTTTGGTGAGCAGGGAAGAGTTCAGCTAGAGGACTACTCCACTGATTTCTTCCCTAGCTATTACCTACAAACCGACGACTCTTATTTCTCACTTCGCTGGCATGGTTCGGCAATGATCAACTATTCATCAAAAAGAAATTGGTTGCCTGACGAGTGCTACCAGCGAGAAGAGCAGGAGTTGTTGCAATCCGACCCCGACTCTATTGAAGAGTGCAGGCCCCTTCCGGTTGTCGAACTTCCTTCAGAACAAGTATTGCGAGAACAGGCGTATGAGCTAATCTCGGCGGCTGGTTATCCAGGGACAAAACAAGATCTGGAAATCAACCGCTATCAATGGGGGGCTGAGGCCTCTGCAGCTATTTCTGCTAATGGTGAGGAGACAGCTATTCAGTGGTATGTGTCGTGGGACCAGACCGCCCAGATATCTAATGTAAGCGGACACTTGGCCACTATTGAATATGTGGGTGATTATGACACCATAAGCCCCGTTGAGGCAGTTGACCGAATTCAAGATGGTTATTGGTTCGGGGTTCCCGCCTCCTCAAATTATGAGGAAGGCATCATGGAGTCAGATTTACAAGTTTCAAGCGAAAATATCTCAGAATCAACGCCAGAAGATTTCAATGATTCTGAACCCATCCCAACCGAACCATTTCCCGAACCGGGAGAGTTTGAGCAGGAAACAATCGAGGTGACTGTCGGGTCAGCCAAAACCGTAACCTTACTTCTGGAGGACGCGAACGGAAAGGGGTGGCTGGTTCCGGGGTATCTGTTGCAAACAAACCAAGGTTGGTTTGAGTCGGTGATTTCTCTGCAACAAGGAGTGATCCAACCCCCAACAAGCGAGACTGTTCAATAACCCTCAGGGACTATCAGAGTAAGGGAGTTTCCATCTAACTCGGCTCTCTGACCCGCCTGAGTAGCTATTTCAAACACTTGATCTATTGAGCTGATTTGAGCGTTTGCAGCCTGTTTGGCAAACACTCCTTTGGCCTTTTTGTTGAAGTGGTTTAGAGGCTTTTTTGACCCGTCTGGGTATTCCACCAACACTTCAACCACATAGGAGTTTTCTGACTCTATTGGAGCAAGCTGCTGATAGCTTTTCGACCTCATGTCCAAAACCGAATCGAACCCGTCAAAAAAGCCCTCGTGGGCTAGTTGCCAGTGCCTTTTCAGGTTTATCCCTGGCAACTTGCTATCCCAGCTCAGGCGGTAATAGGGAATCGCAGTGGAAGCAGGGATAAGGCCAAATAAAGAGGATTGAACCATCAGTTGATCCGAACTAGGCAAACCATCAGCTTTCAGCGCGTCAAATAAAACTCCGGTGTAGCGCTCAATTGCAGGCATAGCCGGAGAGCTCAGCAATTCCAGATTTCTATTAACATCAACCAATTGCTTTGGACCAAGCTTCAGAGCCTTTGCCGCCGTGTCAGCATCCTTGCAAAGCTCCAATAAAG
>CAJXMQ010000080.1 GCA_913056225.1 uncultured Micrococcales bacterium
AAAGTAGCCCCGAAAGCAATGAACGGAGTTTTAGTGACAACTAGTCCTTTTTGGAGATTTAGCAACTATCCCCAAACCACAGACCTCTATGACGCATCGTCAGAGAAGGATTCATGTGGTGTGGCAATGGTTGCTACTTTGCGCGGTTATGGCGGAAACGACATCGTGCAAACTGCATTGGGGTCGTTGTGCAATCTAGAACACCGAGGAGCAGTTGGAAGTGATGCAGGAACTGGTGACGGAGCTGGAATCCTCATGCAGATACCTCATAAATTTTTCAGCGAGGTAGTTGATTTCGAACTTCCTGCAGAGGGCAGCTATGGGGCGGGGCTTGTTTTTGAAGACACTGATTCATCCGCTCGTGAGGATCAGCGACTAAAGCTTGCTGAGATATTTGACCAAGAGGGTCTTTCGCTGCTTGGTTGGAGAGAGATTCAGTCCAATCCCGATGTTCTCGGAGAATTAGCCCGTGATGCAATGCCTCACATCGGGCAGGTATTTGTGGCGGGCAAAACCGGTGAATCAGATCTTAAGCTGGAGAGACTGCTTTTTAGAGCTCGGAAACGTAGCGAACGAGAGCTGGGGCTTTATCACCCGACCCTGTCATGCCGCACAATTGTTTATAAGGGCATGCTCACCACCTTGCAGTTGCAGCCATTTTTTGATGACCTTCAGGACACCAGGCTGGAATCTAAGATGGCGCTTGTGCATTCAAGGTTCAGCACAAACACCTTTCCCTCATGGCCACTGGCTCACCCCTTCAGGCTGATTGCCCACAATGGTGAAATCAACACCGTAAAGGGAAATACAAACTGGATGCGTGCCCGCGAGGAATCGATTTCCAGTGATTTGATTGGAAACCTGCAGCCACTTAGGCCAATTGTTACTCCAGGCGCCAGTGACTCTGCAAGCTTTGATGAAGTCCTGGAGCTATTGCACCTATCTGGAAGGTCATTACCCCACGCCATCATGATGATGATTCCAGAGGCTTGGGAGAAGCAACGGGATATGGATCCCGAGTTGAAGGCTTTTTACGAATACCACTCGCTTTTGATGGAGCCTTGGGATGGTCCAGCCAGCGTGACTTTTACTGACGGCAATCTAGTTGGCGCAACACTTGACAGAAACGGTCTTCGTCCAGGACGTTTCTTAGTCACCGATGATGGCTTGGTAATCCTTGGTAGTGAAACGGGCGTCTACGATGTCGACCCATCAAAAGTTGTAGAAAGAGGCAGGTTACAGCCTGGAAAAATGTTCCTGGTTGACACCACTGAGGGAAGAATCATCAGTGATTCAGAAATCAAGCAACAAATGGCCAAGCAGCAGGATTGGAGCAAGTGGCTTGAAGGAAATCGCCTAAACCTCAGGGACTTGCCAGAGCGCGAACATATACGTCACTCATCGGCCAGCGTTGAAAGACGTCAACACGTGTTTGGTTACACCGAAGAGGAACTCAAAGAAGTTATTGGGCCTATGGCCATGAAGGGCATCGAGCCCATTGGTGCAATGGGGACGGACACACCAATAGCAGCAATTAGTGATAGACCAAGGCTTTTGTTTGACTACTTCACGCAACAGTTTGCACAGGTGACAAACCCGCCTCTGGACGCCATTCGTGAAGAGGTGGTTACTTCGCTATCTTCAGTTATTGGGCCAGAGGGTAACATCCTGGAATCTAATCCCGATCACGCCAAACGAATGGTTGTTGATTTTCCGGTTTTGGATAACGATGAAATGGCCAAGATAAAGCACATCAACCAACCCGGGGTTGGCTTTACCCATATTGTTGACGCCCGGTATTCGGTTGATGGCGGCGCAGAAGCGCTGGCGGCAAGACTTGAGCAGCTTTCTCTCCAGGCGGAGCAGGCCATTTCCGATGGTGCAAGCTTCCTGGTCATCAGCGATAGGGACACAAATAGGGAATTGGCGCCAATTCCTTCACTGCTTGCAACTAGTGCTATTCATCATCACCTAATACGACAGGGAACTAGAACCAAGGTTGGCTTGGTAGTCGAGGCTGGCGATGTTCGCGAGGTTCACCATGTTGCTGTGTTGGTTGGCTACGGAGCCGCAGCTGTCAATCCATACCTAGCGCTGGAAACGGCCGAAGAAATGGTGCGAACCAAACAGCTCACAAACATCACCACCGCAACCGCCACCGCTCATCTCGCAAAAGCCTTGGGCAAGGGGGTTCTGAAGGTTATGAGCAAGATGGGTATATCTACCGTCAGTTCATATAGCGGAGCTCAGTGTTTCGAAGCGGTCGGACTTGGCCAACCTATGGTTGATAAGTATTTCACCGGAACCATTAGCAAGCTTGGAGGCGTTGATCTTGATGTTATTCATCAAGAAATAGAGCACCGTCACCTGAGGGCATACCCAATCGAGGAATTCGAACAAAAGGGATTGGACGTTGGCGGAGAGCTTAAATGGAGAAGAGAGGGTCCACCTCACCTGTTTAACCCAGAAACCGTGTTCAAGTTGCAGCACTCAACCAGAGCCGGCAAATACGAGATTTTCAAGCAGTACACAAACGCGGTTGATGATCAATCCGAGAAACTGATGACACTCAGAGGTCTGTTTAAATTCAGAACCGATAAGGCCAGTCCGATTCCAATTGAAGAGGTCGAGCCAATAAGTGAGATTGTCAAGAGATTTGCCACTGGTGCGATGAGTTATGGCTCGATATCACCTGAGGCTCACGAAACTTTAGCAATTGCTATGAACCGCCTTGGTGGCAAAAGCAATACTGGAGAGGGCGGAGAGAGCCTCCAAAGGCTTACTAACCCCGAAACCAGATCATCCATCAAGCAGGTTGCCAGCGGTCGTTTCGGCGTTACCAGCATGTATTTGACGCATGCCGATGACATCCAGATCAAAATGGCGCAGGGTGCGAAACCCGGTGAAGGTGGACAGTTGCCACCCGGCAAGGTCTATCCCTTCATTGCTGAGATACGCCACTCAACACCAGGGGTGGGACTAATTAGCCCACCTCCTCACCACGATATTTACTCCATTGAGGATTTGAAACAACTGATTTTTGATCTGAAACGAGCAAACCCTTCCGCCCGCATTCACGTGAAGCTGGTTAGCCAGTTTGGTGTTGGAACTGTGGCTGCGGGGGTTGCCAAGGCCAAATCTGACGTGATTTTGATCTCTGGTCATGATGGTGGAACTGGCGCAAGTCCATTGAACTCTTTGAAGCACGCTGGAACCCCCTGGGAAATAGGACTCGCAGAGACCCAGCAGACACTAATGCACAATGGACTGAGAGACCGTGTGAGTGTTCAAGTCGACGGTCAGATGAAAACTGGTCGTGATGTTGTTGTGGCAGCACTTCTGGGAGCCGAGGAATTTGGTTTCTCCACAGCGCCGCTAGTCGTGAGTGGTTGTGTTTTGATGCGAGTCTGCCACCTAGACACCTGTCCCGTTGGTGTTGCCACTGGTAATCCAGTTCTGAGGGAAAGATTCAGCGGTAAGGCTGAGTTCGTTGTTAATTTCTTTGAATACTTAGCTCAAGAAGTTAGGGAATACCTTGCAGAATTCGGCTTCAGGACTCTGGACGAGGCAATTGGACGAGTAGACCTATTGGATGTAAATCGCGCTATCAAACACTGGAAGGGCGACGGTTTAGATCTTTCGCCAATACTTTCAACCGAGTTGCCAGCAGGGGATAGAAAAAACACCACCACACAGGATCACGAGCTTGAAAAGCACTTCGATCAGCAACTAATCAATCTTGCCGAGACAAGCCTGGAAGATGGTTTACCAATCAAAATTGATCTACCAGTGAGCAACGTAAACCAAGCGGTTGGCACAATGCTTGGCCATGAACTCACAAAGCGATTTGGTGTTGATGGGCTACCCGAGGCAACAATTGACATAAACCTGACCGGTTCTGCAGGTCAGTCCCTGGGTGCATTTGTGCCAAAAGGAATAGCCATAAAGGTTGTTGGCGATGTCAATGACTACCTTGGCAAGGGGCTAAGTGGTGGACTGCTTTCGGTTCGGCCATTCCATGGTTCGAAGTATGAAAGTCACGAGAGTGTGATTGCTGGAAACGTAATTGGTTACGGGGCTACCAGCGGAAAGATATTCGTCTCCGGCATTGTGGGGGAGCGTTTCCTAGTCCGAAACTCAGGGGCGATTGCTGTTGTGGAGGGTGTGGGCGACCACGCACTTGAGTACATGACCGGCGGTGAGGCAGTAATTCTTGGCAACACCGGAATCAACGTTGGTGCCGGCATGAGTGGCGGAATCGGCTATTTCTATAATCTCAATGAGGACAGAGTGAACGAGCAGGCAATAGCCAGTGGTGAGCTTCTGATTCAGGGTCTCAACGAGTTCGATCAAGAGAGATTGAGAAAAATTCTGCAGGAGTATGTTGATTACACTGGCAGCAAGATTGCAACTCAGATGTTGGAAAACTTTGAGACCGAAAAAGACAACTTCCAAAAACTAGTTCCAAGCGACTATGCAAGGGTTCTGGAAATCAGAACTGAAGCTATCCAGACCGGAGCTGATCCCGATGGAAGTGAAACATGGACCAAGATTCTGGAGGTGACAAATGGCTGATCCCAAGGGATTTCTCAAAACCACTGAGCGTGAAACCGCTAAGAAAAGGCCCGTACCGGTTCGAATCATGGACTGGAAAGAGGTTTACGAAGAGCGCGATGGTGAAGTTGTCAAACGACAAGCATCGAGATGTATGGATTGTGGGATTCCTTTCTGTCACCAAGGTTGCCCGCTTGGCAACCTAATTCCAGAGTGGAACGACCTGACCAGACAGGGTCTTGGCGAGGACGCCATCGAGAGATTGCACGCGACAAACAACTTTCCTGAATTCACCGGCAGAATTTGTCCAGCACCCTGCGAGGACACCTGTGTTCTGGGTATTAATCAACCGCCGGTAACCATCAAGGAAATCGAAGTCAGCATCATCGATGATGCTTTTGAAAATGGCTATGTAAAACCATCTATTCCTGAGCGACTGACTGG
>CAJXMQ010000081.1 GCA_913056225.1 uncultured Micrococcales bacterium
CGCACCCAGAAAATCAGCCCAAGTGCTAACCCCGCAACAACCATTGCAACCAAGTTTCCAAACACCGTGCTGAAAATGGCTGCAAGGCCAATCAGGATTCCGACTGCCAGTGCTACCGCTGTTGCTCTTTGCATGGTTCTATTCTCACAGTGTTTCCCATGTTGCTATAAACACAGCAGGATGCGAGGCTTAATCTTGGTCTTTGGGGGATGAATGAAAAAGCTAGCAATACTCGCCATTGTGCTTCTAACAACTTCCTGTGCTGTCAGCGAGGAAATCCCCACAAATCAATTCGAGCAAGAGGCTTCATCCAGCCCCGATTCCAACCAGAGCGTTGAATCCGACCAACCTCTGCCCGATTCAGCTGATCTCGAATCAGAAGCTGGTGAGCAAGAACAACCATCAACAGAGGTTGATGAACAGGAAACTGAAGCACAACCCACTCAGCCAAACGAGGCAACAAATCAGCCTGAGAGCAGTGAAACTGTTGATAGTCCTGCACTCGGTGAAGAAACAGTCAATGGTTACATCAATCAGTTGACCGTCAGAGCTGAGGTGACGAGCGGTTATGACAGAGACCTGTTTCGACACTGGGTTGATGCCGATAGAGACGGTTGTCATGCCCGAGAGGAAACCTTGATTGCTGAAAGTGTCGGTCAAGTATCGGTGAGCGGTGATTGTGATATCAGAGGGAGCTGGTTTAGTGCATTTGATGGAGAGACCACCACAAACCCAAGTAATTTCGATGTTGACCACATGGTGCCTCTCAAAGAGGCTTGGGACAGCGGAGCAAACAACTGGAGCAGTTCCACCCGAGAGCGCTTTGCCAATGACCTTGGCTCCCCACACAGTCTGATAGCAGTTTCAAGATCTTCAAACCGATCCAAAGGTGCATCGGATCCCGCCGAGTGGATGCCTCCGAGACAGGACTACTGGTGTGAGTATGTTTTCTCTTGGACGCTAGTGAAGATTCGTTGGTCACTTTCTGCGGACCCTGCTGAAATTTCGGCTCTTCGTGACTATGGAGGGGATTGCCTGATCAGTGAAATGGACTTCGATGTCTCAATCAGTGAAGCGGACATTGTCACAGCCCCTCCTGCCCCCGAGCCAACACCCGAACCTGCGCCTGAACCAGAGCAAGAATCAACCGCGGGTGGAAGTTCAGAGGATGAACTGGATCCAAGGTTTAGAACTTGTGGGCTTGCCAAGGAAAATGGTTTTGGTCCATATGTTGAAGGCATCGACCCCGAATATGAGTGGTATCGAGACGGCGACAATGACGGAACTGTTTGTGAATGACGTTCTCCGAAGTATTACTTTTTGGTGAATTAGCCAATCGGCATTAGCCTCCAGACAGGAGGCACAAAATGCAACTAAATGAAAAAGTATTCGTAGTCACTGGAGCAGGATCTGGAATGGGCCGAGAGCTCACCCTGCAGTTAGTAGCCAAGGGTGCGAAGGTAGCAGCACTGGATCTCAACAAGGATGCACTCAGTGAGACCAAAAAGCTAGCTGGAAAAAATGTAGAGACCTTTGTTCTCAACGTCACTGACCAATTGGCAGTTGGCAAACTCCCTGGTCAAATCATCGAAACCTTTGGTTCAGTTGATGCGCTGATAAACAACGCAGGCATCATCCAGCCGTTTATCAAAATTTCTGAACTCACCAGAGAACAGGCTGAAAAGGTCATGGATGTGAACTTCTGGGGTGCGTTTTCAATGATCAAGGCGTTCCTGCCAGAACTTGCTAAGCGTCCAGAAGCACACATCACCAACATCTCTTCAATGGGTGCTTACGCTCCCGTTCCAGGTCAGAGCATCTATGGAGCATCAAAGGCTGCGGTGAAGCTAATGAGTGAGGGTCTTCGAAGCGAGCTGATGGACACAAACATTGATGTGATGGTTGTCTTCCCAGGCTCTGTTGCCACCAACATCACCACCAACTCAGGTCTTGAAATCCCTGCAGGGAGTGAAGAAACCCAAGCCCAGTTCAAGCCAATGCCTGCAGCAGATGCCGCAAAGGAAATGATTGAGGGAATCGAGAAGGGCAAGGCGCGGATAACCGTCGGTAAAGATGCAACTTTCATGGATCGCTACAGCAGGCTAAACCCAGTGAAAGCCGCAAACACGATTTATAAGCAGATGAAGAGCCTGCTGAACTAGCACAAAGGACAGTTGAATAGGTCACATCAATCTCCTTATGGTGGTCACACCCCAATCAAAGGAGATTGACATGACCGATCGTTCACGACTCGACCCCGAGTCCGCAGTTCCATTAGATGGCCTCCTGCAGGCAATGCCCGGAGGGTTCAACGCCATCAAAGACATTCATGAAAGAAGAGCCACAGTTGATGCCCTGATGGCAGCAGCCGAAGTTCCAGAAAACCCAAACGTCCAAATCTCGGAGCATGTTGCCCAGGGCCCAGCAGGCGACATCAGAGTGCGGGTTTACACACCAGTTAGTGCATCAAAACCAACACCAGGACTGATCTTCATTCATGGCGGAGGAATGATTTTGGGAAGCATTGAGGGCGAGCATGCAACAACTCAAATGATGTGTGACTCACTGGGAATGGTGATTGCCAGTGTTGACTACCGCAAGGCACCAGAGAACCCATCTCCTGCCGCAACCGAGGATGTTTACGCTGCAACTCAATGGGTTTTTGATAACGCCGAAGACTTAGGCATGGATCAGAACATGATTGGTGTTTACGGGCAAAGTGCTGGTGGGGGGCTAGCAATATCGGTGGCACTAAAGGCACGAGATGCAGGTGGGCCAGACATCAAGTTCATGGCACCTATCTATCCAATGATTGACCACAGAAACGAGACTCACTCTTCAAAACTGGTTACCGATGTCGGCATCTGGGACAGAGAAGGATCCATTGAGGCTTGGGAGTGGTACCTGGGCGGACAAGAGCCAGACCAGCACTCATCTCCAGCAATAGCCAAGGATGTCAGCAATCTGCCACCCACCTATATGGATGTTGGCGAGATCGACATGTTTAGAGACGAGGACCTGGCATTTGTTCAGAGACTTTTGGAAGCTGATGTTCGAGTCGAGTTCCACCTCTGGCCGGGCGCGTATCACACCTCAGATATCTTTGCCGCTGATACGGAACTGGGAAAAGCCACATGGAGCAACCGCCTAGCTGGAATTAACAGGTTGATTGAATACGCAAAGAGGATGAACTAAAGCAAACCTGTGGATAAATGTCCATACCGAGAGATACCTTTTTGGCGAGTGTTCTTGTAGTCATTGAGTTCTCTCCTTTCTGTGTGTGAAGCAAGCCGGGGGTTTTGCCCCCGGCTTCTTCGTCAGGAAAGATTAGGCTAAAAACGGAGGTTAGCTTGAAGGTCAAAAATGGGCAGTGGCGGATAGCCAGTAGGGACATCTTCAGGGGATATAAGTGCACTCACTGCACACAGTTGTCTATGGCTGTTGCTGCAGGACAGCAAGACATCATCGACATCGTGAAACCTTACGAAGAAGACCTGTCGACAAAGCTTCCAATCATCCAGGGAAACATTTGGGAGCGACAGATTTTCGATGAAATCGTCGAATCAATTGGCGATGATTTTTATGAACTCACATCCTTCTCGATGGAAGACAGCTTGGCTGCCATGCATCACGGCTACCCGGTGATTGCCCAGGCCTATTTCACAAAAACCTATGACGACATCATCTGGTCAGGTCTTGTCGACCTAATGGTCCGTGATGATTACGAGCTTTATTACGAGGGCGAAAAGATTGCGGTTAGAAAAACCGAGGGAGACCCGACCAAGTATCAGGTATTTGATATCAAGCACTCCAAGAAGGACAAAGAGGCATATCAAATGCAGATTGCCAACTATCAAGAGGTGTTGATTGATCTGGGGTTTGCTAGTGAAAAACGCCCTGGTTTGGTTTTGAAGGATTTTGATATCCCGACCTATGACTATGTATTGATCAAGAAAAAACTTGATAACGCCCGAGAACCACTGTTTGACATGCTTAGAAAGCATTCACCAGATGAGCCATTTGATGCAAACAAAATGCTTTGGCACTGTCTGAAGCCAAGCACCTGCTTGGATGTTTATTGCGATTATCCAAAGTTATGCAAAGAGAAGTTCATCCAGGAAGATCACTTATTTCAGCTTCCGACCAAACACCACACACATCTGCCTAAGCTTCAGGCAGCGGGCTTGGGAACCGTTGAGTCTCTGACCCACGTGGATTCATTTGCCGAAGTGCCTGGTTTGAAACCTGAATTTGTTGAGCACTACACCCGCTGGGCACAGATTGTTCAGGAAGAAAAAACCAGTGGCAAACCCTATTACCGTCAGATTGCAAGACCAACGGATTGTGGTTTGCCTCCTTTGAGTCCAGGAGATCTGTTTTTTGATATCGAATGGTTCAACCCCGTTGGGAATGTCAATGATTTGAACTTTATGTGGGGGGCAGTTGACTCAGAAGGCGAATTCCACGCCTTTTTGGCCGATGACTACGACGAAGAGAAAAAAGCATTTCAGGACTTCATTGAGTTTTCAATGAAGAAGCTAGAACAAGATCCGAATATGCACATCTATCACTATCACAACCCTGAACCAATCAGGATGGAGAAAATGCGTGATAGGTATGACTACCTCCACACAGAAATAGAACTACTGCTTCCAAGAATGATTGACCTAAAAAAGGTGGCCAATCTCAGCATTGAGCCAGGAAGTGGTTCTTACAGCATCAAAAAACTAGAGCGATATTACGAAGCTGACAACAAATTAAACCGTGAGGGTTTAGTTGCAGCTGGTTCTGATGCTCTTTTGCAGTATCACATGTATGCAGAGGCCAAGAAGGCTGGCAATGAGACGGAAGCCAAAGAGATCATGCAGATGATCCTCGATTACAACGAGGATGACTGTCTATCGACAAAGCTGTTGGCTGAGTGGCTGCATTC
>CAJXMQ010000082.1 GCA_913056225.1 uncultured Micrococcales bacterium
CGGCTGCTGTAAGTGATTTTGAGGTAACAACACAAGTCGGGAAACTTTCAAGAAAAAGCGAGCAGCATCTATCTCTTATTCCAACAGAAGACATAGTAGCCACGTATAAAGAGCAAAATCCCGACACCTACGTATTGGCTTTTTCAGCAGCAGAGAGTGAAACTGATTGGATTCAGACGGCAAGAGATAAAAAGATTCAAAAAGGCGTGGAGGCGGTCTTCGCTAACACCGAGCATGCATTTGAATCAGACTCTACGACCGCTGTTTTAATTGCCGACAGTGAAGTTGAACTATCTGGCACTAAGGACGATGTCGCAAATAGGGCAGTTTCCCACATTGCGAACAGCCTCTCGATCAACGTGAAATAGTATGGGGTCAATGTCTAGTTATCTATTTAGCTCTGAGAGTGTCACAGAAGGCCATCCAGACAAATTATGTGATCAAATTTCCGATGCAATTTTGGATGAAATGTTGCGACAGGATCCAAACTCCAGGGTTGCCGTTGAAGCACTGGTGACCACGGGGCTTGTGCAGATAGCAGGGGAGGTGCGCACCAATGGATATGTCGAAATACCCGAATTGGTTAGAAAACTAATATCAGACATCGGCTACACCTCAAGCAAGGTCGGTTTCGATGGAGCGAGCTGTGGGGTTAGCGTCAGTATTGGAAGTCAATCAGCAGAGATTGCGGCAGGCGTTGACAATAGCCTTGAGGCTCGCGCTGGCAATGAAGACGCCATATCTAAACTTGGTGCTGGCGACCAGGGAATCATGTTCGGCTATGCGACCAGCGAGACTCCAGAGCTAATGCCGTTACCGATAACGTTGGCCCACAGATTAACTGAAAAGTTAGCTAGTGTTCGAAAATCTGGGGAATTGGAGTTTCTGAGACCTGACGGAAAAGCGCAGGTGACTTTGGAATACGAAAATGGTAAACCCACACGGCTGGACACGGTCGTGATTTCTACACAGCACGACGAAAATATTGACAATGACAAACTTTCCCAGGCGGTCATAAGCTCCGTCATAAAGCCGGTTGTGGCTCAATACGGTCTTAGCATCGACGGAGTTAGGCTACTGATAAACCCAAGTGGTCGCTTCGTAATTGGCGGGCCTCAGGGAGACGCTGGCCTCACCGGCAGAAAAATAATTGTTGACACTTATGGTGGTTACTCAAGACACGGTGGTGGAGCGTTTAGCGGAAAAGACCCCTCGAAGGTTGACCGAAGTGCTGCTTACGCCATGCGTTGGGTCGCTAAAAACATTGTTGCGTCGAAAGTAGCCGATAAGGCAGAGGTTCAAGTTGCCTACGCCATTGGTGTTAGTGAACCTGTCTCATTGATGGTTGATACTTTTGGGACAGGAAAAGTGCCTGATAGCGAAATAACTGAGGCTGTCAAGAAGGTGTTTGATCTAAGGCCAGGGGCTATTATCCGCGACCTTGATTTGCTACGTCCGATTTATCTAAAAACAGCGGCCTACGGTCACTTCGGGAGAGAGCTAAAAGACTTCACCTGGGAGAAAACCGATAGAGCTGCTTTGATTGCTAAAGAGCTTGGGTTGTGAGTGATTACTGCAAGGTAATCATTGATTCACCCCTGCCGCAGTTGGGCAGGGAGTTCGACTACAAAGTTCCCAGTGAGATGGAAATCGAGATAGGCCAACCTGTACTTGTTCCATTTGGCAGACAGGCAGCACTCAAAAAAGCTGTCGTCTCGGAACTAATACCCACAAGCCATCATGCAACCGCTGAAATAGCCTCGGTGGAAGGGCCGCCGATTCTTAGTCGTCCGTTTATTAGTTTTATCGAAAGCGTTTCAAAGCGACAGGCGATCACCGCAGGGGAAATGCTGAGACTATCCACCACGACCAAGCCAAAACGTAAAATCGATAACGATGAAACCATCAAATTGCCTTCTAGACAGTCTTTGCAATCGCTTGGAGGAGAGCTAAAGCTGGATAGACACCTTGTGCAAACAGTTCCAGCAAAGCAGCATCTCGTGGCTGGCTCACTTCATCCTCAATGGGCGATAACTGCATTGCAGAGCGCAATTTCTGCTGGCGGAAGTGCAATTATCAATATTGCTGATTTCAGACAGCAGGCCAGACTGCGAAGACTCACCCAAGTGCTCGGGATTGAGAGTCAGTTTCTATGGGCAGAGGAATATAAAACGCCAGCCAAAAGGTACTTCCTGCAACAAAAGTTGCTTCATCACCCATCAATCTTGGTTGGCACTCGGGTCGCACTCATGATGGATGTGGTTGATCTCAAGCGCATTGTCATTGTCAGTGATCTGGACCCCTCCCATGAATCGGAATCAGCCCCATATCTATCAACCAGGGAACTTGCCTATTTGAGAACCGAAGCAACAGGAGGTGTCGTACACACTGTCAGTCACGTGCCGAGTGCTGAGTCGCTTAGGCTTGCTGAGCTTGGCCATGTTGATTCAATGCTCACCTCCGAGGTTCCCAGGATTAGCTTCGGCTTAGAAACATCCATCAGTACTTCAAAACTTATAAAGGATTCGCTGGCTAGCGGTGCAGTTTTGGTGCTGACTTCTTTCGCGGGTGAGAGTGCGTCAGTTATTTGCTCGAGCTGCAGATACCCGGGCCGATGCAACAGCTGCGGCGGAAGTCTATTCATGCCAAGGGCGGAGACTTATAAATGTAGAACTTGTTCACAGCTGACCAACCCAAAGTGTCAACATTGCCAATCGACCAACTTCAGCAAAGGAAAAAAGGGAGTTAGTCGTACCGTGGCAGATCTAGGTCGCATGTTTCCCGGAACCAGAATTATCGAATCGTCTCAGCAGATGCGGGTGGAATCAGTGCAAGCAAGACCTTTGGTGGTTGCGACGCCTGGAGCCATACCTCAAAACGATAACGGTTATTCACTTGTGGTTATAGATCAACCACAAAGCTTTCTTAGTCGTGAAAGCCTGCGTGCGCTTGAACATTCCCTCCGCAATTGGTTGGACGCGGCAAGTTTTTTAGCAACCGATGGACGTCTGCACTTCAGTGACTACGAAGGAGAAGTAATTAAGCAATTATCCATTGGCCAGATAGCGCAACTTGTTGATCGGGAATCCCAACAAAGAAAACTTCTTGGTCTATCGCCATGGAAGAGATTAGGCATAGTTGAGGCAGATCAGCAGCGATTAAATCAGGTAGCCGATGCAATCAATGGGGTCGTCGATGTGATCTCAACTGAGCCCTCATTGGTTTTTAGTTATCTCTATAAAAACGGAGCTGTCGTCTCAGAAGCCCTTATGAGGGAGCAGTTGAAAACTCCTCCACTAGAGGGGAAGCGCCGCAAACGAGGGCTTAAGGTTGTCATGGACGGACAGGGGCTTATCTAGTGGACTACATATTCGCAGGAAGCGATAAAACCGCTGCTTATGTACTTAGCTCGCTTGCCGAGAATCAAACCCCTGTTTTAGTTATAACTCGAGAGGACGCTCCAACAGGGAGAAAAAAGATTCTGACCCAAACTCCCGTTGCCGATGTGGCTGAAAGGCATAATGTTGAGCTAATCAAGACCAATGACCCAGCTAAAGCGTTGGAGCCAATTTTGAATTCAGGTGCTCAGCGAGGAATCATTGTGAGTTACGGGGCAATCCTGAAACATGAAGTTTTGAAAAGCATTGACTGGTTCAATTTACATTTTTCATTGTTGCCCAAATACCGTGGCGCAGCCCCGGTGCAAAGAGCGATTATGCAGGGAAAAACTGAGACAGGTATAACTGTGTTCAAACTGGACGCAGGAATGGATACCGGTGATATTTACAAACAACTTGAAAAAGATGTCTCTGGCATGACGACCGCCGAAGCTCTGGAGGTTCTCGCTGAGCTGTCGGTGCCTTTGCTGCAACAGCTTCTAGTCGACGCAGAACCCACTCTCAGACCTCAAACCGGAACTGCGAGTTTGGCAAAAAAACTCTCTAGAGAAGAATGTTTTATCGATTTCAAGTCTGATGCACAAACCTGCTTACAAATGATTCGGGCAAGCAATCCCGAACCAATTGCTTGGACCTATCTCAACGGGGAGCCTTTTCGCGTCATTCAGGCCAATGAGGGTGAGCCAAATGTCGAGTCAACAGATCAACCTTTGGGGCAGGTGACTAAGTCTGGAAAACGAATCTTTGTGGCCTGTGGCGAGGCAACAAGGCTTGAGCTGATAACAGTTCAACCATTTGCAAAAAAACAAATGGCTGCGGCGGATTGGTACAACGGAGTCGGAGAAGTCAAGCTTGGTAACTGAATCTAGAAAACTGGCTTATAAATTATTGATGCTGGTTGAAGCTGGAGCCTATGCAAACATAAAGCTTCCGCAACTGCTGAAAAACTCAAACCTATCAAAGCAAGATCGCGGGTTCGTGCAAGAGTTGGCTTATGGGACTCTGAGGATGAAAATTCAGCATGACGCTCTAATTAGTGAAGTCACCGACATAAAGAAGCTTGAAACAAGTGTTTTGAACATTTTGCGCATGGGGCTCCATGAATTACTGAACATGAGAACTGAAACCCATGCTGCGGTTGACCAAGCGGTGGAATTGTGCAAAGTGGAAGCACCCAAAGCCTCTGGCCTGGTCAATGCTTGCATGAGGAAGCTTTCATCCAACGCTGAACAATGGCTCGAAGAACTAAATTCAGGCGAAGATAAGGTAGCTAAATTTGCTCACCCCAAATGGATAATCGACGCCCTGAGCGCATCCAGAGAAATGGACAATGCAGGGGATGTTGAAAAGTTGCTAACTGAAAACAATAAGTCCCCCAAGCCGCAGATGGTTG
>CAJXMQ010000083.1 GCA_913056225.1 uncultured Micrococcales bacterium
CCAAACATCACAATCTTGAACCAGAGCGGATTGGGATCACTCTCGCCGTCAGTTGGGAGATCTAGTTTTAGTCTGTCGCGGTCGTCTACCATGCAGAAAAGTCTAATGCCTTGAAAAGGTAGAATGTGGCAATGGTTAAAGTCTTAGTAGTTGATAACTACGACAGTTTCGTCTACACCCTCAATGGCTACCTTCAGCAATTGGGTGCAGAAACTGAGGTTATTCGCAATGACTCGATAACTAAAGATGAAATAGCCAACACCCTTGCCAATTACGATGCTGTGCTAATTAGTCCAGGTCCTGGAAATCCAGCAAGTGCCGGTATTTCAATACCCATAGTCAGCTACGCCCTAGAGACCAACTATCCAGTCTTAGGAGTTTGCCTTGGTCACCAAGCCATTGCTGAGGCCATGGGAGCAACAGTTGAATCAGCACCAGAATTGATGCATGGAAAGACCAGCAACGTGAGTCACAAGGATTCAATGCTGTTCAAAAACTTGAAACAGGGCTTCAGGGCAACCCGCTACCACTCCTTAGCTGTGACAAGATCAACTGTCCCCAAAGATCTGGTTATTACTGGAGAAACTGATTCAGGAATTGTTATGAGCCTTGAGCATGTTTCAAAGCCCATCCATGGCGTTCAATTCCATCCAGAAAGTGTTGTTACCGAGGGTGGTTACCTAATGCTAGGGAACTGGTTAGAGTCAATCGGTCTGACCGGTGCTGCCGAAAAAGCAAAGGACATGCAACCACTAATTAGTTAGTGGGTGCAGGCTCTGGCTCTGGTTCGGTCCCAGGCTCTGGTTCCGGAGCGGGTTCGGGCTCGGGTTCTGGCTGGTTCACACACTCAACAAACAAGACAATGTCTTGCAACTGATCTTGAATGCCCGGCAGAACTGACTGCTGCAAAACAACCGTCCCGGGATCTCCCAAACAGATCTCCGCATCCAGAATTTCAACACTCACCTGATAGCTAACATCAGGAGCGGTGAGCAATCTTCGCGCCTCAACGACGTCTAGGTTTCTAACATCCGGAACAATCACCTGTCCATTGGAGATAACTATGTCTATCTGGGTGTCTGCGGGCACCTCAACATTGGCAATCGGATCACTGGTTATGACAACACCCTCTGGCACCACAGCGCTGTTGATTGAGGAGATCCGACCAAGCTCCAATCCATTGGATTCAATCTGGCCAATGGCATCTTGCTCGGTAAGTCCGGTCAGGTTTGGAACGGTGAGTAGTTCTCGACCCGAGGAAACATAGAGAGTAATAGGAGTGTTTTGAATCACCTCGGTGCCTGCCTCAGGCTCCATTCTTATTACAAAGTTTTGCTCGACGGTTTCACTTTTCTCATAAACCCGCAACACCAACAGCTCCTGAGCGCTGAGCTGGTCATAAGCCTCTGTGTATTCATTACCCGTAACGTCACTGACGATGATGCCGCCAGCCGGGGTTGGGGTATTTGTGTTTATGCCAAGTAAGTTTTGGGAAAACCAGAAACCAAGCCCCAGCAAAATCACCACGACAGCAGTTCCAAAGCCCCAGATGACCCCTGCATTGGCTCTATCCGCAGAGCTGATTACCTGCTCGGGAGCGGTTTTGAAAGATTCACTCAAGCCAGTTGGTAGCCCATCGCTTTCAGCGTTCATGAGCTCCGTCTTTGCCAAGTTGGCTGTCGGTGGCTTGCTCTCTAAAATCTCAGCCTTGGTGTTACTCACCGCAGCAATCAAATCTTCACGGAACTCCTCGGCGGATTGATACCTATCTTCCCGCCCCTTTTCCATCGACTTCATGACCACTGCGTCTAATTCTTTGGAAACTGCTGGGTTGTGTTCAGATGGAGGAGTTACCGCCTCACTTACGTGCTGATAAGCAACACTCACAGCACTTTCTCCCTTGAAAGGCGGTCTGCCAGCCAGCATCTCATAAAGCATGACTCCGGTTGAATAAAGATCGGTTCTGGAATCCACCGCTTCACCTCTGGCCTGCTCCGGAGAGAAATACTGAGCTGTTCCCAAAATGCCCATGGTGGCTGCCTTGGTGGCGGAGTTGTCTGTGACAGCCCTGGCAATACCAAAATCCATCACCTTTACCTGGTCGTTTCCAACCACCATTACATTGGCAGGCTTCATGTCTCGGTGAATAATGCCAGCCTTATGCGAAACCTCAAGGGCGGTGAGAATGCTAGATGTGTATTTCACTGCTTGCTCGGTGGTGACCTCTCCATCGTGGATTAGGTCTCGAAGCAGAGTTCCATTCACAAACTCCATGACAATGAATGGAACCTTGCGCTCGTTGCCAAACTCGTCTTTGTTGACCTCTTCACCCGCATCGTAAACCCGAACAATGGTCGGATGCGCCATGCGAGCGCTGGCTTGAGCCTCTTGCCTGAATTTTTCTTCAAAGCTTTCATCATTAGCGAGATCTGATTTCAATAACTTGACCGCAATGGTTCTTCCCAGTCGAGTATCGGTGCCCTCATAGACCTCGGCCATGCCACCGCGACCAACCAGCTCACCCAGACGGTAGCGTCCCGCGATAAGGCGTGGATTATCGGTCAATTCAGTTTCTCCTCGTATTCAAATCTTAGTTTTCAGTTAGTGGTTTCATCGGCGGCTGGCGCATCATTAATATCTTCGTTACCAACGTCTTCTGGCTGTGGTTCACCGTCTGTTGGTTCGTCCGGATTTTCCTCATCTGGAACGGGTTCGACAGGCTCTTGGATTTCGTTAGTTTCATCTGAATAATCCCCCACGTAATAACTAACCGTGATTTCCTCCCCAATTGGAATGTTTCCAAGGGGTGTTGCGGAATAAACAGTTCTGACCCGTGGGTCTTCTCCATCCAAAACCTGCCCAGCCACCGCATTCACTGAGAAACCCAAGTTGTTTAGATAACTGGTCACCTCTGCAATGCTCCTGCCCTCAACATCCTCGTATCGAATAACAA
Source organism: uncultured Micrococcales bacterium (assembly GCA_913056225.1). Lineage (GTDB taxonomy): Bacteria > Actinomycetota > Actinomycetes > Actinomycetales > Microbacteriaceae > CAJXVY01. The sequence continues at coordinate 2,954 of CAJXMQ010000083.1, forward strand.
CCGAGTCTGGAACAACTACCTCGGGCTCGGGTGCTGGCTCCACCTGTTCAACTGGCGCAGGCTCTGGCTCTGGTTCCTGCTCAATGATTTCTCGGGGTTCTGAGAATATGGCAGCCACTACAACTGCAACGCTGACCACCATTAGGCCGATGAAAGCAAGCCATGGCCAAACCACTGGGGCCTTCGGGATGGGTGCAGTGTCAGCCAATTGCATGGCAATTGTTTTTTCTTCAATTTCATTTAGTGGGTCAGTGCTTGGATCAGAGCCACTGGCATTTCTTCTCTTCTCCCGAAGCAGTCCCTCTGATCTAATTGCCAAAGAGTTAGCACTCTCTGGTCTTTGATTCGGTTTTTTCGCCAAGCAGTTCATCACCAGCGATTGAACCCTTGGATCGACATTCTCCGGCAGGGCGGGAGGAGTCTCATTGATTTGAGCCATCGCTATGGCCATCTGGGTTTCTCCACTGAACGGTCTTTTGCCAGCTAGTGCTTCATAGGCAACAATGCCAAGTGAATATAAATCGGTGGCGTAAGTAGAGGTTTTTCCGGTTGCCTGCTCTGGCGCTAGATATTGAACAGTGCCCATAACTTGACCAGTCTTGGTAAGTGGCACCTGATCACCAACACGAGCGATACCGAAATCAGTTATCTTCACCTGACCATCGGGCGTAATCAAAAGATTTCCCGGCTTTATGTCCCTGTGAACCAAACCACGTTGATGGGCAGCCGCCAGAGCTCTGGAAGTCTGGGCAATAATGTCTAAAACCTTTTCTTGATCGAGCTTTTTCTCTCGCTCAAGAATTCTGGATAAAGCTTGTCCTGGAACAAGCTCCATCACCAGATATGCACTTCCGGTGTCCTCTCCATAGTCATAGACGTTGGCAATGCCTTCGTGTTCAACCAGCGCGGCACTCTTGGCCTCTGATCTAAATCTTGCAATGAAACCAGGGTCACCAAGATATTCCTCTTTTAGAATCTTGATGGCAACCTTACGCATGATGCGCTCATCCTGAGCCTGCCAAACCTCACCCATGCCGCCAACGGCAATTCTGGTCTCTAGTCGATATCGCCCTCCATAGAGCTGTCCCATTTCAGGCTTCATTGAACACTCTCCAGAAGTCTCTTGCCAATGGGAGCGGCAACTAGGTTTCCAGTTCCTGATTGACTGTCGCCCTCGACCACAACGGTCACCACTAGGTCAGGGTTTTCTGCAGGGGCGAAACCTGTGAACAGATAGGTGAAGGGATCGCCAAACCCGTTTTCAGCAGTCCCGGTTTTGCCTGCAACCGCCATGCCTGGAATCTTCGCATTCCCAGCAACGCCCACTTCAACCGATTCAAACATCATCTGGGTGAGAATGCCTGCGGTTGACTGCGAGATGGGAGAACCAAAAACCTGAGGGGCAGGTTCAGAAAGAAGCTCGAGGTTGTTGGACACAACTCGATCAATGAGTTGAGGTGTGTAGATGACACCCTGGTTGGCAATTGCTGAAGTGATCATCGCTATCTGCATCGGAGTTAGTCTCACGTCGAATTGACCAAATGAACTCAATGCAAGCTGAGCCTCCGACATGTCTTCAGGGAACGTGCTTGCTGAGACGCGCATTGGAATGTCAACGCTTCTGCCAATTCCAAACAGCTCTGATTGAACTCTTAGCTGGTTCTCACCGAGCTCCATACCTAATTCCGCAAATGGAATATTACAGCTTTTCACGAATGCAGTTCTCAGCGTTACCGTCTCACCATCACCGCAGGCGGAGTCTGAAGCGTTTGAAATGGAACGAATACTGCCAGGAAGTCTA
>CAJXMQ010000084.1 GCA_913056225.1 uncultured Micrococcales bacterium
TGTCATTCCTTGCAGCATTGAAGCTGCAGCAATCTCGGGGCTTATGTTTTTAGGAACTTTCACCACCTTGGTTTCATCAATCACTACAAACTCTGCATAGCTTGAAGGTGCAAAGGGCCAGGAGACCAATGTCCCTGAAGGAAACTCTTGGTTGTCAGATTCAACCACCTCACCAGAGCCTTCGAGTCCGAGGGTCAAAGGAAGAGGTTTTTGATAATTGGCAATGCCTGCACGTTGATAGGTGTCAATGAAATTAACCCCAGAGGCCAATGTCTTAATTAGCAGCTGTCCTGGTTGCCGTTTGGGCATAGGGATGTCTGTGAGCTGCAGGTTTTCAGGGCCGCCGTAATTGGTGATTTGTATTGCCTTCATGAGCTAAGGCTAATGAGTATTTCTAAGCCTGGGTTAATGGATACTTCAAGGGATTACGAATCAAACCCTCAAAACCCAGCTCCGCAGTTCCGACCATGAGAAGGTCATTTCCTCTCGTGCCTCTGACTATTATTAGATTCTCTGCAGCAAAGGGAAGGGATTGGGAAGAGATCTCCCTAATCAGTTGCTCTTTTCTGAAGTTCACGAACAATTCCAAAAACCCTGCCAACACCAAAATCTCTGGGTTGAAGGCATTGAGCAAAACCCCAATGGCCCGACCTAAATATTTTGTTTGCTCATTCAAAACAGCTTCCAGTTTTTTGGACTTAGAGCTCTCCACCAGTTCAAATAGCTGTGCATCGCTAATCGAACCCGCACCTAGGGTTTTGATGATGTCTTCACGCCTGACCATAGCCTCCAGGGTTCCGGGAATCCCTGAGTAGTCTTTTTGGGTTTTGTCAGAGATACGCATATGACCAAACTCACCGGCATAACCATCTTGACCTCTGACTAGCTGGCCATTGACTACCGCGCCACCACCTAAACCACCATTCACACCAATTAGTAGCAGCATGTGTTGGTGGCCCCTGCCAACACCGAACTTTTGTTCAGCTGAACACCAAAGGCCCGCGTCATTATCAATTGCTACGGGCAATTGAATTTTTTCACTGAGTAATTCTTTGAAAGCCGTCTCTGACCAGCCAAGGGAAGGAGCTAGTCGGATCTCACCAGAGAGGGTTTTGATGGCACCAGCTGCCGCCACCCCGACACCTGATATCAGTGTTTCTGCAGGCAAGGTCTTTCGAATATTTTCAATCCACTCTGCGGCCATCGAAGATGCCGTTTCAGGCGTTGTTCCCGTCTTGAGTGGAAGCCTTGCCTGGGTGATTATTGAGCCATCAAAGCCAACCACTCCCAGGTTCAACTCATTCAACCTGGGAAGCACAGCAAAGCTAACAACTGACTGTGAGGCATTAACAGACATTGAGGGTCTGCCAATATCTGAGTGGTCCGATTTAGACCCTTGAATAACCAGCCCTCTTTTTTCCAAAGAGTCCAGCAGGGTCAAAACAGTGGATCGATTTAGACCCGTAGCCTTTGTTATTTCAGACCTTGTTGTGGAGTTTGCGTAGTGAACCTGAGACAGCACATAAGAAAGATTCAGCTTCCTGAGGTCAGTATTAGACCTCCCAGTCTGCTTAGATTCGGCACTCATGAGTAATCAGTTCTCCAAGGGGCATGTGTATTCCACAATACTGTTCTATGAGTTTGTTGTTTATTACAACAAACTCATAACGAAGCTCAAGATTCGGATTTATGTCCCATCACAGGTGTGAGTATTGGGAGGCGGTATATCGACCGCCTGATCAATAGATTGGGGAGCAAAGATGCACCTTGAAAAAAATAAGACCCTGAAAGCACTCGCGATTGCAGCGACAATTCCTTTTGTCCTGACCGCCTGCGCATCAGGATCAACCGACACATCATCAGATTCCGACAGCTCAAGCGGCGGATCTGATTCATCATCTTCAGACACCGCCCAGATTGAGGTTTTCTCATGGTGGACCGGTGGAGGTGAAGAAGCTGGCCTTAACGCACTGGTTGAGGTTTTCAACAGTGAATACCCAGACATTGAGTTCGAAAATGGAGCAGTTGCAGGTGGTGCCGGAACTAACGCCCGCGCTGTTTTGGCAACTCGACTAGAGGCCAATGACCCACCTGCCTCATTCCAGGGACACGCTGGATTGGAGCTATTGGACTACATCCAGGCTGGACAGATTGAAGACCTTTCATTCCTCTATGAGGAAATGGGCTGGTCAGATGTAATGCCTCAGGAACTTTTGGACCTGATCACCGTTGATGGTGGAATCTACTCAGTTCCTGTAAACATTCACCGTGCAAACGTGATGTGGGGAAACCCAGAGATCTTGGATGAGTACAACCTAGACATGCCAGCCACATGGGATGAGTTCTTCGAGACCGCAGAGGTATTGCAGGCCGATGGAATTATTCCTTTGTCATTGGGTGAGCAGTGGACACAGTTGCACCTGTTTGAGACAGTGTTGCTGGGTGAGCTGGGAACAGATGCCTACAACGGCCTCTGGGATGGTTCAACCAGCTGGGACTCAGCTGAGATGACCTCAGCCCTTGAGACATTCAACCGCATCTATGACTACACCAACAGTGACGCAGCCAGCCTTGCATGGCAGGACGCATCACAGCTGGTTATCTCAGGAGATGCAGCATTCAACATCATGGGTGACTGGGCAGAAGGTTACTTCCGTGTTGATAACGAACTGGTTGAGCAAGAGGGTTACACCTGGGCACCGTCCCCAGGAACCGCTGGCACATTCCAGTTCCTAAGCGACTCATTCACCCTGCCTGTTGGAGCACCTGACCGTGACTCAACAATCGCATGGTTGAAGGTTGCTGGATCAGCAGCAGGACAGGATGCGTTCAACGTGCAGAAGGGCTCAATCCCTGCACGTAGTGACGCAGATCAGTCCATCTACCCTCCATACCTACAAGAGGCCATGGATGACTGGGCATCAAACGCGGGAGCACCTTCGCTAACCCACGGAACCGCAGCATCTAACGGCTGGAAGGCTGAGATCGAGACTTCATTGGGATTGTTCCTGGGAACTCGTGATGTAGCCGCCTTGCAGGACGGACTGGTAGCTGCAGCAGCAGCTCAGTAAGCAGTACTCTGATTCCAGGTGCGGGAGCTATCCCGCACCTGGAATTCTCTAATGAGACCAAGGAGGGTCAGTTGATCAAATCAATGCGCAGGCACTGGTTGTCTATTGCGCTGATTAGCCCCTCTTTGATTCTCTTAGGCGTTTTTGTTTATGGGTTTATCGGCCTAAATATCAACATTTCTCTCACTGATGAGGTGGGATTGAACAACAACGATGCCAACTTCATTGGCTTTGAAAACTACATCAAGCTATTAGATGACCCTCGTTTCCACATTGATATTTTCAACACAATAGTTTTTAGTCTCACCTTCATTGGAGTCACGCTAGCTCTTGGTTTGGGGCTGGCAATCTTGATTGATTCAAAGATTCCAGCTGAAGGTTTTTTCAGAAGTGTTTACCTGCTCCCCATGGCAGTTAGCTTCATTGTTACCGGAGTTGTCTGGCGCTGGCTTATGAACCCAGCCACCGGTGAGCGCACAAGTGGTTTAAATTTGCTATTCGATGTCATGGGATTGGATTTCCTAATCAACCAATGGCACCTGACTCCAACCTGGGGAATGCTGGGCATTGCAGTTCCTGCCATTTGGCAGATGTCTGGCTACACCATGGCTTTGTTCCTGGCCGGTCTTCGTGGAATCCCTGAGGAGGTCAAAGAAGCTGCACGCATGGATGGGGCAACTGAGTTTGGTATTTATCGCAGGGTAATCATGCCGATGCTCAAGCCAGTTGCATTGTCTGCAGTGGTTATCTTGGCGCATATCTCTTTGAAGGTATTCGATTTGATTATCGCCATTGCGGGCAAGCAGATTGCCTTGGATGTTCCAGCGATTTATATGTGGCAAACAACCTTTGATGCCTACAACTTCGCACGCGGTGCAACGCTCGCTACTTACATCTTGATTTCCGTTGCACTGTTTGTAATTCCCTATCTGATTGTCACCAACCGAAAGGAGAAAGTATGACCGCGGTTGATGACCTAATCACTCAGAAAAAGGTTTATACGGAGCGCAAAAAGCCGATGACGCCAAAGCGTTTTGGCATGAAGACCATTCAGTATTCGCTACTCGCTTTCTTCACGGCTTTTTTCATGATTCCGATATACGTGGTTCTGGTTACTTCACTGAAGCCACTTCGTGAGATTTCCCTACAGACAATGTGGGAGTTGCCCACTGCCATTGATTTCACCAACTACGTGTTGGCCTGGGAAAAGCTTGCTCCATCTCTTGGCAATTCATTTTTGCTGGTTATCCCAGGGGCAATCATTGCTGCATTTTTAGGAAGCATCAATGGGTATGTTTTGTCTAAATGGCAGTTCCCTGGATCAAACCTGATTTTCACCTTGGTTTTGTTTGGGATGTTTATCCCATATCAAGCGATTTTGATTCCGCTGGTGCAGACAATCAACCAGATTGGTCTTTACGGAACCATTCCGGGGCTGATATTGGTGCATGTGGTTTATGGGCTTCCAATCATGACTTTGATTTTTAGAAACTACTACATGAGTGTTCCGGACGAATTGGTTGA
>CAJXMQ010000085.1 GCA_913056225.1 uncultured Micrococcales bacterium
GCGGCGGGGTAGCTCAGGTGGTTAGAGCGCACGGCTCATAATCGTGAGGTCGCGGGTTCAAGCCCCGCCCCCGCTACTAGTCTGGAGACATGGTGAATCCAGAAATCGTTGGAAAAACATATCCAAGCACTCCGGCATATCTAGTCGGACGAGAAAAAATCAGAGAGTTCGCTAAGGCGACCTTCCATTCAGACAACTCCCCGAGTATCTCAATAGATGCAGCGAAGCAGGCCGGCTTTGATGATCTGATCGCACCTCCAACATTTGCAATTGTTCTGCAACAGCAGTCTCTGGAGTTAGTGATTGATGACCCCGAGGCAGATTTGGATTTCTCAAGAGTGGTTCACGGTGATCAGGGTTTTAGTTTTCAAAGGCAGATTGTTGCAGGAGATCTACTCACCTCCCAGCTCAGTGTTGAATCAGTAAAGCAGCTTGCGGGGAATCAAATGATTGCCTTTCTGACCAAGATTTTTGATGAAGACAAGCAGCTGGTTGCCGAGGCTCGCTCTACTTTGGTTGTTAGGGGTTAGTCATGGAAATTGGACAGATTGTTTTTGAAAAAAAGTTATTGCTAACCCGCGATTCACTGGTTCGTTATGCGGGGGCAAGTGGGGATTTCAATCCAATTCACTACCGAGATGACATAGCAAAGCAGGTTGGATTGCCTGGAGTCTTGGCTCACGGAATGCTAACCATGGGAGCGGCTATCAGTCCTTTGTTTGACGAGGCTGGAATCAAACTAGTGGAATACTCGGTGAGATTTTCAAAGCCGGTTCCAGTTGATGCCGATGCCGGAGCGGAGCTAACGGTGAGTGCCGAGGTGGTTGGCATCGAGGACGGCCTTGCCAAGCTTGCTATCAAGGCAGTCTTTGATGAGCAGACAGTTTTGGCCAAAAGCTTTGCTTGGGTAAAAAATGACTGAGGCTATGTCAAATCACACCACCATGCAGGTGGGCGGTCAACCCCAGACGTTGCAAGTGGTTCATTCTGAGCAGGAGTTTTTTGATGCCTGTTTGAAGTTATGGGCAACCGGGGATGACTGGTTCATTCTGGGTGGTGGATCCAATGTTGTTTTTGATGATGAGTTAGAGGACTTGAATGTCATCAAGGTTGAATCAAAAGGCATTGAAGTAACCCAGGATGGGGATTTTGTTCTAGTCAAAGCCCAGGCTGGGGAGTCATGGGATGGGTTAGTCAAATTTTGTGTTGATAACGGCTATGCGGGCATTGAGGCAATAAGCGGTGTTCCGGGAACTGTTGGTGGCTCACCTGTTCAAAACATCGGAGCCTATGGTCAAGAGGTTAGTGAGACAATCACCAGGGTTTCTTTTTTGGATTACCAGTCCAAGCAGCATTTGATTCTCAACAATTCAGATTTGAATTTTGCCTATCGCGACAGCGACATAAAACGAGGCCGGGTTGGAGCAATTGGCTGGGTCGAGTTCCGACTTGAATTACTTGATGGCATGAGTGTTCCCATGAAAAGCGGGCAGATAACCAACTACTTGGATAAGCCTTATGGCTCGCAGCTTCCGCTCAAAGACGTTAGAGACACTGTGATCACTCTTCGCGCTGGAAAAGGAATGGTGATTGATCCAAAAGACAAAAACAGCGTTTCCTGCGGAAGCTTTTTCACCAACCCGATTGTCGACGAGATCAGGGCTTTGGAGTTTCCGGAAGAAATGCAGAAGTGGAAAGTCGACGGTGGGCTGAAGCTTTCAGCAGGCTGGTTGATAGAGCACGCTGGAATTGAAAAGGGTTTCAGGTTGCCAGGCTCTAGTGCTGCAATTAGTGAAAAGCACGCTCTTGCCATTACCAATACAGGTGGTGCAACGGCTAGTGAGATTCTGGAGCTTGCAAGGTTTATTCAAGAGCGGGTTGCTGCTCAGTGGGGCATCAATTTAGTTCCCGAGCCAAACCTGATTGGTTTTAGCTAAAAAGTTTTTGAAGCCTCTGAACACCTTCGAGCAAAGCGTCATCACCCAAGGCATAGCTCATTCGAACGTAACCACTTGGCCCAAAGGCTTCTCCCGGGACCATCGCCACTTCCGCTTTATCCAGGATGTAATCACAAAGCTCAAGCGAGGTGCTTATTTTTTGCCCACCCCAGTTTCTTCCTAATAATCCAGTGACATCTGGATAGACATAGAAGGCACCTTTTGGTTCCGGGGTATAAACCCCATCAATTTTTGAAAGTTCTTGAAGGATTGTTTTTCTTCTGCGGTCGAAGGCTTTCAGCATTTCCATCGCTGGCTCCCTGGGGCCTGTCAGGGCGGCAAGGGCAGCACGTTGAGAAATGTTGGCAACATTGGAAGACAGGTGGCTTTGCAGGTTAGCCGCTGCCTTGGCGACATCCTGAGGGGCAACCATCCAACCCAATCTCCAGCCAGTCATTGCAAATGTCTTGGCAACTCCGTTGACCATGATTGTTTGATCGGCCACCTCTGGAACTAGTTCTGTTGGACTGTGAGCGAAGACTCCGTCGTAGGTGAGGTTTTGATAAATCTCGTCAGCGATAATCCAGATGCCATTATCCAGCGCCCAGTTAGCTATGTCTCTGGTTTCCTGTTCTGAGTAAACAGCTCCGGTTGGATTTGAAGGACTTACGAACATAATCGCTTTGGTCTTTTTGGTTTTAGCTTTATCCAGCTGTTCCACGGTGACCTTATAGTCCTGTTCACTCCCCGCAAAAACACTTATCTGCTTGCCACCAGCCAAGGCAATACTCTCTGGGTATGTTGTCCAGAATGGTGCTGGCACGATGACTTCATCACCCGGATCAAGTATTGCCGCACACGCTTGATAAACAGCCTGCTTGCCACCGTTGGTGACAACCACCTGGCTTGCATTAACGCTGGTTCCACTATCAACCTTGGTTTTGGCAACTATTGCATCTTTGAGTTCTGGCAAACCTGCTGCTGGGGTGTAACGGTGGTTTTTGGGATCCTTGGCTGCCGCAATGGCGGCTTCAACTATGTGATCTGGAGTTGGGAAATCTGGTTCACCGGCTGCATAGGAAATAACGTTTTTGCCTTCGGCTTTCATGGCCTTGGCCTTGGCGTCAACCTTCAGGGTTGCTGATTCACTGATGGCGGCGATTCTTTGGGAGATTCTCGACATGGGAGTAGCCTATATCCCCATCAAACAAGCATTGCCAAAAACCACTTCGGCACACTACACTTACGGAGTAGTTGACATCTGCCGCTAACTATTTTGGCAAAATCACAAATTTAGATTTTCAATCTAGAAGTGTGTCTGTCGAAGTAGGGGATTGAAACCAAGCCATTCCCAGAGTTGCAGGGTGTCAATGTTTAGGGCGGTGGCTCAATTGGTAGAGCAGCGGTCTCCAAAACCGCAGGTTGCAGGTTCGAGTCCTGTCCGCCCTGCAAGGGAAGGAAGCAAATGGCAGAAGAAGAGAAGCCAAGCGAAGACCTGGTTGAAAAGGCGAAAGCCGATAAGCAGCAGGCCAAGGGTCCAGCTGGCCGGGTCACACTGTTTGTGCGTCAGGTACTTAATGAGCTGAGCAAGGTCACTAAACCGACCAACAAAGAGTTGATCAACTACACCTGGACCGTACTGGGATTTGTGGCGGTCATGATGGTCATTATCTCCGCCCTGGACTGGGTATTTTTCTCAGTAGTTGGATTCACATTTACCCCCTAAGGAAAAGGTTTTAAATTGGCAGAAATGCAATTTTCAGAAAACGCTGAAACGGAAGAGCAATCAGCTGACTCAGTTGAAGCAGCCGAGGTTGAGCAAACCCCTGAGCCAGAGACTGCATCTGAGCCTGAGACAGAGATTCAAGCCGAGGCTGAATCAGAGCAGGAAGTAGTTTCTGAAACTGTTTCCGAGCCAGAGGCCGCAGAGCCGGCAGCCGAAGAAGCTCCAGCCGAAGCCGCAGAAGAGATTGACCCTTACCGTGCGTTCCGAGAAGAGCTTCGTTCACAGCCAGGCAAGTGGTACGTGGTTCACAGCTATGCGGGTTATGAGCGTCGAGTGAAGCAGAACATCGAAACCCGTAAGTTGTCACTTGCCGGCGGAGACAGCATTTTTCAGATTGAGGTTCCAATGGAGGAATCAATCGAAATCAGGAACGGTCAGCGCAAGCTAGTGACTAAGGTCCGTGTTCCTGGATATGTTTTGGTTCGCATGGACATGAACGAAGACAGCTGGGCTCTAGTTCGTCACACCCCAGCGGTAACGGGATTTGTTGGAAACAGCCAAAGCCCAACTCCATTGCGACCAGCAGAGGCTTTCGACATGCTGAAGGTCTTGTTCACCCCTGAAGAACCAGAGGTTGAGCAGCCAGTTGCTGGCAAGCCCAGCAAGGGCCAGCCTGCAGCCAAGAGTGTTCCGGTCAACATCGATTTCGAGATTGGCGAGAGCATTTTGATCAAGGACGGATCCTTCGCGGGTCTGCCTGGAACGATTTCCGAGATCAAGCCCGACAGTGGCAAGGTCACGGTATTGGTATCCCTGTTTGAGCGCGAGACTCCAGTGGAGTTGAGCTTCAACCAGGTAGGTCCACT
>CAJXMQ010000086.1 GCA_913056225.1 uncultured Micrococcales bacterium
TTCCTCAGTACCGAGTTCAAAAACATTCCAAATACTGGGTGTAGCAGAAGTGCTGAGCTCTAGTTACTCGGAATCGAGCGCGAACTCAGAGCGGAGATTCTGGAAACACTGCGCAAGTATTTCTTCCGATAGCCACCAGCTATCATCTCCTCAGTAAAGATGTCGGTTAATGGCAAATCCCCACTCGCCCTTATTGGGATTTGCAATTCATACGCGCGATCTATGAAACTGACAAACCTGAGTGCGTCAACCTGATCATGAAGTTTGTGAACATCCGTCAGTAGAATCGCCTCTAGGCCTTTTAACAGGTATCGATATCTGGTCGGATGCAAACCCCCGAGATGTTTTAGTAACTTGGGAAAACTGTCCACAGAAAAGTTTTCACCACTCAGAGCCAGCAAACTCTCTTCATCAAATAATTCACTGTGGGCATCTATATCTCGATGACGATAGTCCTCACCGTCAACGCTGACTATCTTGAACCTCTCCCCCAAGCCCTGGATTTCCCGCTTAAAATCCTCTGCGGCAAATCTGCCTTCACCTAAGGCGTTGGGCGGGGTATTAGAGGTGGCCGCAAACCTAACGCCAGCGGCTGAAAGTTCCTTCAATAACCTGGACATGATCATCGTGTCGCCCGGATCGTCCAATTCGAATTCATCAATGCAAACCAGCTCATATTTGGAAAGGCGCTTTACCATCTCCTGAAAACCCAGATAACCGGTTATTGCAGTCAGGTCCAAAAATGCACCAAAAATTTTGGCACCCTTGAACTGGTGCCAGATACTTGCCAGCAAATGGGTTTTTCCAACTCCAAAACCACCGTCAAGATAAATGCCCGGATAGGACTGCTTTTTTCCCAACAGTTTTTTCTTCCCGCTCAAGAAACTCTTGCACTCATTCACGGCAGCTGCTTGAGAAGGATATCGACTGTCAGGGCGGTAGCTTGCAAAAGTAGCGGTTTCGAACTCGGGTGGCGGCAACAAGTCTGCTATCAGCGTATCGGCCGAAACAGTTGGAGATATTTCCACCAGGGATGCCCCAGAGTGGGATGATTGTTGCATTAGTTACCTTCGAATTAACTAAAGTCTAGCGACCTAGAACGGATTTGATATGAACCTTGATTCAAGCGAAAAAATTGCAGGCTATGCACACCCTGAGGCTTTGGTCTCAACAGATTGGGTTGCCGCAAATCTAGGTAACCATGGAATCACCCTTGTTGAGAGCAATGAAGACATCCTGCTATACGAAACCGGGCACATCGAAGGTGCCGTGAAACTCGACTGGCACACAGAACTGAACCACCCTCTCAAAAGAGACTATTTAGAGCCAGAGCAGTTTGCTGAGCTGATGAGTAAAAAAGGCATCTCTCGAGAGGACACCGTTGTTATCTATGGTGATCGTTCAAACTGGTGGGCAACCTATGCATTCTGGGTTTTCAAGCTCTTCGGTCATGAGGATGTTCGAATCATGGATGGTGGCAGGACACTTTGGATCAATCAGGGGCGGGAACTAACTAAAGAAATACCCCAGGGGACCACTGAATATCCTGTCGTGCCTAGAAAAGACTCCGAAATTAGAGCCTTTAGAGACGAGGTTCTGAATCACTTGGGCAAACCACTGATTGATGTTCGCTCAAAACCCGAGTACACCGGTGAGAGATTACACATGGCTGATTTTCCAAATGAGGGAGCAACCGTGGGTGGGCACATCCCCACAGCTCACAGCATCCCCTGGTCAACCGCGACAGCTGAGGATGAAACCTTTTTGCCAAAACAGGATCTCGAAAAAATTTATTTGCAAGAAACAGGATTCGATAAAGGTCAAGATTTCATTGCCTACTGTCGAATAGGTGAGCGAAGCAGCCACACCTGGTTTGTCTTGAAGTACCTACTGGGGCTGAGCTCGGTAAGAAATTACGATGGAAGCTGGACCGAATGGGGCAACTTGGTAGGTGTACCAATTGCCAAGGGAGAACAACCGGGAGAGGCCGCTTGAGTAGTGCAGAAGTAATCGATAATTTCAGCCTCCTACCAGAGACGGAACGTCTCAACATGCTGCTGGAATACTCAGAGGCATTACCCGCTGTTCCCGAGCAGCATGACGGCTTCGATTTTGAGCGGGTCGAAGAGTGCCAATCCCCTGTTTATCTAGCCGTTGAAGTAGACAACGGAACTGTGTCGTTATTCTTTGACGCTCCTAGAGAGGCGCCAACCACCCGAGGGTTCGCATCTGTTCTCCACTCCGCTCTTGACCAATCCACTGTTGATGAGGTTCTAAATTTTGATGATTCATTTCCCGACAAGCTCGGGATAGCCCACCTCATCTCCCCGCTAAGAATGCGAGGCATCAGAGGCATGATTGGTCGCATCAAAAGACTAACCCGCGAGCTCAGTGAGTAACGCTGAAAGCCTTCTTGCAGAACTAGACAACAACGTACTGCTGATGGTCTTTGAACAACAACACGGTTTTACGCAAGATGGAAAATCAGAGAAGCTCGGTGGACCCCACGATCGAGAACTGATTGTGTCTTTGCGAAACTGGGCGGAAATCATTGTCACCACCGTAAAGACTGCGGAGGCTGAGTCATATCGGCAGCCACAAAAACCACTACTGCTACTAACCAGGCATCAATCTGGAGCGGACTGGCTGAAAGCGAAAAGACTTGACTGGACCCAAGCAGATTTCAAACAAGCTATCTCTTCAAAAAAAGCGTTATTTGAAACTGGAATGAGCTCTTCCCGCAATCTCATTGAGCTCGGATTCATCGATCAGCTTGTGATACACCACGATCAACCCGAATTCGACCCCCAACAACACATGGATGTAACACTGGATATAGTCTCTAGAGTTAGCTATTACGATCGCTACATTTCAATATTTCAGCGGCGTGGCAGAGGTTAGGGCTCGAACAAGAAAACTAGGTTTGACGAGTGAAGCTAGAACTGCCAGAAAATATCAGCGTTGAATTTGCTAAACGTCTAGAGCCGATTGAAAAGCTTTCAGAGCGAAGTGAGATACGCCTCACTCAGATCGCAGCCCCGAAAGGTATTGCTCAAGAGGCAATTGCGGTATCAGCAGAGGTCATTCACGCGGACCACTCTGAAGCCGACCGCGGAATTGGCAGACTTGTCATTTGCAGGGATAGTAGCTATCCAGAGGGCTGGAATAGCGACTATCGAATTATTTTGTATGCAAAATCTCCGGTTGAATTGGACATGGGAAAAGACGATGTTGTCGACGAACTCCCCTGGAACTGGCTGATGGATTCTCTCGAAGTCAAGTCAGCCAATTTCCACAGTGAGGCGGGCACCACCACCAGAATCCTCTCGACCGGACACGGATCACTAACTGCGCAGCCACAACATGCAGAGATTGAAATCAGAGCGAGCTGGGCACCGGAGGACGAGGATCTATCGAAGCATCTGGATGCGTTTCAAAGACTGCTGGCTTTGATTAGTGGCCTACCACCTGCTGATGACTCAGTGGTGGCAATTTGAATTCCTATGTTTTAGTCGAAAGCGATGAAGCTCTCGAACACTGGCTTGATGAATTAAGAAATGTTTCGGTTCTGGCAATCGACGCCGAGCGAGCAAGTGGCTTTAAATATGGGCAAAGCGCCTATCTGTTGCAAATCCTTGCCGATAACATCGCCATCCTGGTTGATCCCACAAGTCTTTCAGTGGAGACAACCAAAGAGTTGAGCAAGGTCCTCAACCAAAGCGAATGGATCCTGCACAGCGCCACCCAAGACCTCCCCTGCCTAAACGAACTTGGGTTGTATCCAGCAAAAATCTTTGACACTGAAGTGGCAGCGAAGCTGTTGGGGTTTGAGAAAATCGGCCTAGCGGCACTTGTTCAAAGATATGTGGACATAGAGCTAAAAAAAGAGCACTCTGCCTCCGACTGGTCACAAAGACCGCTCACCGAAGAAATGCTTGAATACGCCGCGCAAGATGTTTACTACCTCCACGAGATAAGGGAGAAACTGATTGAAGAACTAGCGGCAGCCAATAAAACAGATTATGCCGCTCAAGAATTTGAATTCCTGCTCAGTTTCAAGCCAAAGCCCCCGAGCGCAAACCCATGGCGCAAAACATCTGGCCTTCACTCACTCACCAAACCAATACAACTGGCCCGGTTGCGCGATATGTGGACAGTAAGGGACACCTACGCTCAAGCCCATGACATAGCGCCAGGAAGAATTGTCAGTGACCGTTCGCTATCTCACGCTGCAGTCTCTGAATACACATCACTTGTCCAAATGAAAAAGGATAAGCAATTCCATGGCAGGTTGATCGGGAAGCTGTACAACAAGCTCTACACTGCCTATAGCGAGGCTGCTAACTCAGAGCATCCTCCACTCAGAGAGGCGTCTGAGCTGGCCATTCCTCACCATAAGAATTGGCAGAAGTTGAAGCCGAGCGCGGACAAGCGCTATAAGAAACTAAAAG
>CAJXMQ010000087.1 GCA_913056225.1 uncultured Micrococcales bacterium
AAGACGAGCCAGAGTAGTTGAGCTAGCGGTCAATGAGTTAGCAGACCCCAAGGGCAAAAAAATTGCAGTGCTAGGGGCTGCTTTCAAACCAGATAGCGATGATCTGAGAGATTCACCGGCTTTGTCGATTGCTCTAGAGCTAGCCAACAAAGAAGCTCAGGTTTTCATTCATGACCCAGAGGCCTATCAACAGCTGAGTGATAATCAACCAACTCTGCATGCCCGAGAAAGCATTTCCGAGGTTTTGAAAGATGCGGAGCTCGTGATTCTGGGAACCGAGTGGAAGCAATACAAGGCTTTAGATCCTGCCAAGCTCAGCGTTAAGAACAAAACAATGATTGATGGCAGGAATGTCCTAGACCGTGAGGCTTGGGAAAAAGCTGGCTGGAAACTTATCTCCCTTGGTCGCGGATAAGCACTTATCCACAGGCTAACTTCACCCCATTGAAAACAGCCAATCAATTTGTGATGCTTTGGTTGTTGCGGGGTTGAAATAAAACTCTGATCCCCCTGAGGCTTTCGACCCCGCAACTCCCTAGCTGTAATCTTGAGCTGTGGCTAAAAATCAATTCAGCATGGTGAGCTTTGTAATGCCTGCGCTGAATGAGGAGAAAAATTTAGAAGCCTCGGTGAACTCCGTAATAAATCAAGATCTAGAGCTTCCCTGGGAGCTAATCATTGCCGTTGGTCGGTCTAGAGATAAAACCAACAAAATAGCTAAGCGTTTGCAAGCGGAAAACCCTGAGCAAATCACCGTAATCAAAAACCCCAAGAACAACACTGCCAAAGGTCTAAACCTTGCAATCAGTAAAGCTCAGGGTGATGTCATCATCAGAGTGGATGCGCACAGTGAGCTCACATACAGCTATGCAAGTGATGGCCTGAAAACGCTGGCTAAGACTGGTGCTGGGAATGTCGGTGGCAGGATGCATGCGGTTGGCGAGACTGGGTTTGAAAAAGCAGTTGCCTGGGCTTACGGATCTCGCTTTGGCATCGGTGGTGGAAGTTTCCACGTCGGTGGCAAAGCGGGTGAGGTGGACAGTGTTTATTTGGGGATATTTGATAAACAAAAGCTTTTAGATGTTGGTGGTTTTGATGAAGAGCTGATTCGGGGTCAAGACTGGGAGCTAAACCTCAGACTGAGACGCGCTGGTCACAAAGTTTGGTTTGATCCAAACTTGGAAGTCCGCTACCGACCAAGGGGAAGCTGGTGGAGTTTATCCAGGCAGTTTTATAAAACCGGTCGTTGGCGGGCAAGGCTTACTCGAGAAGCTCTTGGTGCCAGCAGCCCAAGGTATTTCATTCCGCCCATGTTGGTTTTTGGTTCACTGTTTGTGTTCCCAGCAATTATTTATTTCTTATCGGTGATTGTGGTGTCACTGTTTGCAAGGGTTGACGCATCTGCCAGGGGGCATCTGCTGGTTGTTCTCCCAACCATGCATTACAGCTGGGGGCTTGGGTTCATAGTTGGTTTATTGTTTAGAGCTCAGATACGGGGAATAGGGTCTTAGTCGCCTGCCTGTATTGCTCACTAACCTCAAAATCAACAACATCCCACTTTGGTCTTCTTCTGGGGTTTTGAGCAATCAGTGATTCACCATCCAGAATCAATAATTTATCAATTGAGATTTTTTCCTCCGGATAGACAAATTGAAGCTTTCTCTGATCAAAAGCTTGCATCATCTGATTCGAGATTTGAATGTTTTCCTCGTTCCAGAAACAGTTCAAATCCCATATGCCAATGATTGATTTTTCCTCGCCGAGCATTTCCTCAAGCTTTGCCAGGGATGCCTTACTGGCAAGATTCAGCGCTACCACCATTGGTAGTTCTCGCTTTCTTGTTCCCAATTTGAAACCAAACCGAATTGGTCTTGGTGAATAAAAGGTTCTAACCGATGTGTTTCTAACAAATGGCCTGGAGGCTTGGTCAACGAAGGTTTTTTGAATTGCCAAATAATGCCTGCAGGCATCGATTAGCAATTGATCATCAGGGGTCTGTTGTTCCGACCAAGCAAGGGTTTTTGCTATTTGCTTTGAGTGACTCGGTTTGATTCTTTGCAAATAAAGCTCAACCGGGCTGAGCTTTATTTTGTCGAAATAGCCATAATCCTTGGCAAGCTGTTTATTGATAAGTGCTAATGAGCTTGACTCATATTGCAATTCAAACTGATTGCCTATGTGTTGTTTAGTGGCAATGGCTACGGCTTTTTTCTCTGCCTTTGGGCGCAATAGCCTGAAGGTTTCAGGGTGAATAAACTCCCCCTGATTGAGAATCATTAGGTATTTCCCCATGGATTCATCCAGGGCTTTATTCAATATCTGAGCAAGACTTAGCTTTTCACTGATCATGATTGTTTTCACATTCGGTGAGATCTGTTGAACATCCACTGGCTTTCTATAGCCTTTGGCTGTGTCAAGCTGCTGCATCACCAGAATTTCCATTGGTGCCTCATTGGTTGCCAGCACGGAGTTAATAGTCCGAAGGATTGATTTGTCTGGTTTCTGAGCAATGATTGCAACGGTGGTGATTTGCTTATTCACGCTTTGCTTATTGGAACTGATGTGGAAACTATCAATCGGGACCTGGCTTTTCTTGGCCTCCAGAGAGAGATCGTGTTGAGCACCCAGAGACAAAAACTCTCGAAGCCAGCTGAGTTTTTCATCGTGATCAATTTTCTGCATTTTGAATGGATTGTTGGCATCCATTAGTTGCTGGTTATTCGGTCCAAGCTTTTTAGCTAACTCGGTTTGACCAAAACTTATTAGCAACCTGATTGCTAGGTCTTTGTGGACAGGTTTCAGAATCTTTTTTGAATAGGCAATTGCTGCCTCCAAAATCTTTGATGCTCTGTTGGCATCCAACACCAGAGCTAGATCCAACACCGCTTCCCTTTGTTGCTTGGTGGCAGATTTGAACCAACTGGTTGAGATTTCATCACTGAGGGCTGAAAGTGTTTTGAAACCCGCTAGTTCGATTAGAAACTGACTGTTCACCAAGTGGGCATTATTGGAAGCATTCGCTCTGAATAACTTTTTGTTATTCAGATAAACCTGCCGAAGTGCGGTTTCCAATAAGTATCCTCTGGTTTCATCTGTTTGACCCCTGGTTGGGTAGTCTAAAAACTATGTTCTCAATTATCCCTGAGCGTGAGCACACCCTCGCAGAGAGGTTGGCGGTGATGGGCTCCAATGAGGCATTGCTGGAGCTAAGTGAGAACCATAAAGGGTCTAACAGTCTTGAGCTCACTTTGCTTTCTGAACAAAATGAAGACGTAGGTTTGCTGGATGCCAAGCTCACCACCACCATGCACCCAGCCTTTGGTATCTCTGTTGATGCCATCGACATTGGAAGCTCCATTTTGAGCGAGAGCTATGGCGAGGAAGGGATTTTGATTGAGCCCAGCATTGCCAGAGCGGGCGATGTTGCGATCTGGGTGGATATGGTCAGAAAAACCAATCTGAGAACTGACAGACCCGTGATTGTTTTGGACAATGCGGAAAATAGTGAATTAGTAGAACAAATCAAAAAAGCACTTGATTATCCAGATTTTTTGCAAACAGCAGAGTCATCAAAGATGACTCTGGGGGAACTGATGGCAATGACAAATAAAACAGTTATAGGCCTCACCTCAACAGCGGGTGGGCTTTTATTGCTTCTAAGTTCACTAACCCCCTTCATCCACGTCTACTCCACCATGGCTGAAAAACAGCTAATCGAACAGGTTGGGTTTCATCAGTTTGGATTCAACTACCAAATGCTTGATAAAAGCCAATCCCCTGCTGTGATTACTGCCCGTCTTAGAGAATCTCTGGCTGAGGGTCCCTTTGTTAGAAAAGAACTGGAGCGGTTCCGAGAGGGGATTAGAAAACAATTTTTAGAATCCCTTTCCGAATTACTCCCCTAGAGTTGAACCTATGCGGGTTAGTAAAGCGGTTATTCCAGTTGCGGGACTAGGCACCAGGTTTTTGCCTGCAACCAAGGCCATGCCCAAAGAGATGTTGCCAATAGTTGATAAACCGGTAATCCAATATGTTGTCGAGGAAGCTGTCAGGGCAGGTTTAGATGACTTGCTGATGGTCACCGGAAGAAACAAAAATGCACTCGAAAACCACTTTGACAAAGCAAGTGAGATTGAGTCAGCGCTGGCTCTAAAGGGTGACCAAAAAAGACTCAGTGAAGTCAGTGTCTCTAACCAGCTAGCTGACATCCACTACATGCGTCAGGGTGACCCCAAAGGTTTAGGGCATGCAATTTCGAGAGCTAAGAAGCACGTGGCTGAGCAAAGCTTTGCGGTTTTGTTGGGTGATGACCTGATTGATGAAAGAGATGAGCTTTTGTCAATAATGCTGGATGCTCATGAAGCTAACAACGCACACGTGATTGCACTTATGGAAGTTGAGCCTGACCAGATTCATTTATATGGCTGCGCTGAAGTT
>CAJXMQ010000088.1 GCA_913056225.1 uncultured Micrococcales bacterium
CTAACCTTCCGATTACAAGTCGGATGCGCTACCAGTTGCGCCATGCCGGCAAAGACTTAGAAAGTCTAGTGGTTATTCAGCCATTGTGGACTGAACAAAGGCGGCAAACCTTGCGGGGTTTACTAGCTCCTCGCCTGTTGCCCAGGTGTATTCCTGACCATCAACGATTACTGATGGCGTTCCTGAAATCTGAATACCACTGTCTGGTCTCGGAGTGGTTAGCACCTCATTGGTGGTCTCTTGAATCCAGTCAGCAAAAGCTTTGGATTCAACACAGGCGGTGAACTCTTCATCAACATTCACGCCCGACTCCTCGGCAATTCCCAAGAGGTCGTCGTTAGTCAGGTTTCCTGAACCTTCCCCTGGCTGACGCTCCATCAAAATTGTGTTCACGTCAAAAAAGCTCTCAGGGCTGTAGTTGGCGGTGCAGGCTGCGAAGTTGGCAGCTCTGGACGAGTAATTATCGACACTTGAGCGGTCCAAGAAGCTGATCGGGTGGTATTCCACTGTTGCAACACCTGTGTCCACCCATGAGCGAATCTGCTGATTGTTAGGAACATCAAATGCCTGGCAGACAGGGCACTGATAATCAACCCAAATCTGAATGTTTGGAACATCCTGCTGCTCAGTTGAACTGATTGGCTGCAAGCCCTCGCCCAGGCGGATTCCATTATCAGCAGTCATGTTTGCAGGGGTGTCACCAATATCTGGCCTTTCGGCGTTGGTTCCTTGTGAGCCAAAGATAAAGGCAACCACTGCAGCAACTGCTCCAAGCAGCACAACCACAACTGAAAGCTGCAGAACTAACTTGTTGCGCTTTTCTTTTTTCTGTTGCTGCTCTCTGATTTCGCGAGCTTTTTGTCTTGCAATTTCTCGCTGCTCTGAGCGACTGAGCTTTTCGTTCATAGGGAAGATTATCTTTCTTGTTTCTGAGAAAACTCTTACAGTCTACAAAGGTCGTGAGATACTTTTACAACTCAATAAAGATGTTGAGTGCTTTCACAACGGATCGTCCGGCACGTACCTGCCGGTGAAGGAGATAGAAATGGCTTCGGTCAAATTTGATAAATCCACCAGGATGTACCCGGGTGGCACCAAACCTGCAGTTGATCAACTGGAACTAGAAATCGCCGACGGTGAATTTTTGGTTTTGGTGGGACCCTCAGGATGTGGAAAATCAACCAGCTTGAGAATGCTTGCCGGGTTGGAAGAAGTAAATGATGGCGCAATTTACATTGGCGACAGAGATGTCACCGATGTTGCACCCAAAGATCGAGACATCGCAATGGTGTTCCAAAACTACGCCCTCTACCCACACATGACCGTGGCTGAGAACATGGGCTTCGCTCTAAAAATCGCAGGTGTTCCCAAAGAAGAGCGAGCAGAGCGCGTTCTGGAAGCAGCGAGGCTTCTGGACCTGGAAGATTACCTAAGCCGAAAGCCCAAGGCATTATCGGGTGGACAGCGTCAGCGTGTGGCAATGGGACGAGCAATCGTTCGTAAGCCACAGGTATTTTTGATGGATGAGCCACTTTCAAACCTTGATGCCAAGCTAAGAGTTCAAACCCGTACCCAGATTGCTTCACTTCAGAAGCGTTTGGGAGTAACCACCGTTTATGTGACTCACGACCAGGTCGAGGCTATGACCATGGGTGACCGCGTTGCTGTTTTGAAAGATGGGCTGCTGCAGCAAGTTGCATCCCCAAGAGAGCTTTATGACCGCCCGGCAAACGTCTTCGTTGCTGGCTTCATCGGCTCCCCCGCCATGAACCTGATGCAATTGCCAATTGTTGAAGGTGGAGTGCAGTTTGGTGATGTTGTTTTGCCAGTTGGCAAAGATGTTTTGGACAAGGCATCAGGCCCAAAGGTCACAGTTGGTATTCGACCAGAGAAATTTGAAGTTAGCGAGCACGGCCTACCCGCAACCATTGACTTGGTTGAAGAGCTAGGTAGTGATGGCTTCCTCTACGGTCGCAGCCAAATCGAGGGTGCGGATGTGAATCTGATTATTCGCACCGACCCACACGATCACCCAATGGCTGGAGATCAGATTCACCTGCGCTCGACTGCCGAAGAAGTTCACATCTTCGACACCGAGAGCGGTGAGCGACTTAACTAGTCGATGACCAACCTAAAGTTCCTAACTGCCACGGCTGAACCAGCACTGCTGGATCTGCCGTGGCAGTTGCCTTTGGAAAACTGGCCGGAGGATCGCATCGCGGCTCTTCCCAAGGGAATCTCCCGTCATACCGTTCGCTTTGTGAAGCTTGATGACCACGTAATCGCCATCAAAGAAACATTATTTGACCTTGCAAAGCGTGAGTACGAGATGCTGCGGGAACTGGAAAAACTAGAAGTCCCCTGCGTTGAGCCATTTGCCATTGTTTCCAACCGAGAAACTGAGAATGGCGAAGAGCTGCCAGCGGTACTAATCACTCGTCACCTGAAATACTCACTCCCCTACCGAGCCATGTGGTCGCAAGGAATTAAGGAACAGACTGCTAAAAGGTTGGTGGATGCACTTGCTGTATTACTGGTGAGGCTTCACCTGATTGGTTTTTTCTGGGGAGACGTATCTCTTTCTAATACATTGTTCAGGCGCGACGCTGGAGCATTCGCGGCCTACCTGGTTGATGCCGAGACTGGACAGTTATATGAATCACGTCTTTCCAATGGGCAAAGGGCGAACGACCTAGAAATTGCAAGGGTGAACATCGCTGGGGAGCTTATGGACTTGGTGGCCAGTGGCAAGGCTCAAGATGTTGACCCGATTGCAATCTCCCAAAGAATTGTTGATAAATACAACACGCTGTGGACCGAGCTTACGGAAGTTCAGTCTTTTAGTGGCGAGGAAAGATTCAGAATTGCCCAGCGTGTGCGAAGACTAAATGAGCTTGGTTTTGACATCGAAGAGATGCGGATGGAAAGTGTGGCAGGGGGCGCGGAGCTAAAGATTCAGCCAAAGGTGGTTGATGCCGGCCACCACCAAAGAAGACTGATTCGACTAACCGGATTAGATGTTGAAGAAAACCAAGCGAGAAGGCTTCTAAACCAGATTGACGAATTCGCTCTGAGAGCTGGTGATGTTGAGGATGAAGAGATGATTGCTCATCAGTGGTTGAGCCAAATATTTGAACCTGTTGTGAATGCCGTTCCTCGCGAGCTTCGCGGAAAACTTGAAAATGCTGAGCTATTCCATGAGGTGCTGGATCACCAATGGCGATTGGCTAACGAGCAAAAAAGAGATGTTGAATTACTTGAGGCAGTTCAGTCTTATGTTGACGAAGTCCTGGTCAACAGAAGAGACGAGTCTGCCTATCTGGGAACCACAACTGAGATGATTACCCTTCCAAATCCAATACCCTCAGGAGAGGTTGTTGTGGATGAAGAAGAGGGTGACTGGCGAGATCTGGTCTAGCGCCTTCTAGCAATCTCATACAAGGCAAGGGATGCCGCAACTGAGGCGTTTAGTGATTCAACGCTAGAGCTAATCGGGATGCTCACCACCTGGTCGCATGATTTTCTGACCAATTGACTGATTCCCTTGCCCTCGGCTCCAACAACAACAACCAGAGGCTGATCAGCAAGCTCTAGATTCGGCAGGTCGATATCACCGTCCCCATCCAGTCCAACCACGAACAAGCCCTGTTTTTGGTATTCCTTCAAGCTCGCATTCAGATTTGGAGCAAGTGCAACTGGAACCCTTGCGGCGGCTCCTGCTGAGGTTTTCCAAGCAGAAGGGGTCATGCCAACACTTCTGCGGGAAGGAATCAACACACCACTGGCCCCAAAGGCACCTGCGGAGCGAATGATTGCGCCGAGGTTTCTGGGGTCGGTGATTCCATCGCAGGCGATAATCAGTGGTCTTTTGCCGGTGAGCAAATCATTTGGTTGTGAGTAGATATATGGAGGAACCTGCAAAACCACACCCTGGTGAACACTGTCAACGCCAGCCATTCTGGATAGCTCAGGCTTTGTCAGTTCGTTGATGGGGAGTGAGCGAGCATTGGCAATCGAGATGATTTCCTTCATCCGGTCATCCATCTCCAACTGATTTGCAATCATCAAGGCCTTGGCTGGAATCTTTGCTCGAAGTGATTCCAAAACACTGTTTTTGCCAGTCACGACATCGTTCGTAGCGGTTTTCTTCGTCCGCTGCTGTTGTGGCCGAGATTTCGCCTTATAAGCCTTGTGATAGGGACGATCTTCAGCTTTTGGAGTTGGTCCCTTTCCGGCTAGTTTCTTCCTACCGTGTCCACCGGTTCCCACCGTGGGCTTTTTCTTAGCCATCAATACTCCAACTTGTTCCATCTGCATCATCGTTCAAGGTAATACCAGCTGAGGCGAGTTGCT
>CAJXMQ010000089.1 GCA_913056225.1 uncultured Micrococcales bacterium
TGACAGACTACCGCAAGCTAGAAACTTGCGGTAATTACTAATAAACCTGTGAGGGGTATGAAAATGTTCCCAGCTGCGGAAAAAATCATTTGCATCATTCTTCCCCGTTGAAAATAAAACACCATGTCTGACATCAGGGTGCTAAACGTACTAAGCCCACCTGCAAATCCCAGTGCAATGATTGCAGTCACCCAACCAACGGTTGATTCGTTTGGGAAAAAGGCAAACCAGAAACCAATTGCCACCGCAGCAACGGTGTTTACAGTCATGGTTCCCCAGGGCAAAAACCCTCGCCAGCTAGTGATTGAGACTCGCACAACTGAGGCAATGCCGCCCATGATTCCAATTCCCAGCACCACCGCTATCGCAAAAATAGGGTCAGAGGGAAGAGTGGACTGAATCACGCCAACTGGTTTTCTTGTTTTCTCTCAGCAAGTCTTCCCTGCCTGAAACCAATAGAGAATGTGATGAAGCCTGCAATTAGCATGCCCCAGATCCACTGGTCTAAATCTGTTACCGCCATAAACACCGTCACTCCACTCATGGTGGTGAAGCCACCGGCAAAGCCTGCGCCCCAGAGATTTTTGCACCCTGAGGTGAAATAAGGATGGCGAACAGTTAGGCCAAGCAGATAAGCACCGAATAGGTTGATGACAAACAGACTGATCAGTTGTGTGGTTTCTCCAGGGAAGTTGATAATCGCTAGCTCATTGAGCATGTATCTGGCCATGGCACCGAGTGCTCCGCCCAGAAAAATGTAGCCGTATCTTCCCATCTTTACCAGCCTAGCCATGAAATAGCCCGCTGTCTGAATTGAGTTATCCACAACCGGGGGTTGTCGGATAGGCATCGTGGATATATGTTTTCATCCAGGAGGCGAGCATGGACAACGAACGACCACGGTTTAGAGCCGAAGAGTTTGAGCAGGAGGCTGCGTTTCGTTGGCCGGAGGAATTTGCCGAGAGTCAAAAAAGAATTTCAGCACTGGACAAAGATCAGCAGAAGCAGCTAAAAGAGCTTGGCGACTGGGTGAATGAGAATCTGATTATTTGCAAACAAGAAGATCTACCCCCGCACAGCCCCCAGGTTCAAAAGGTTGTTGCCAAGCATTTTCAATGGGTGAGTGCTTTCTGGCAGCCTGATAAATCAAGCTATCTGGCACTTGCTCGGATGTATGAAAACGACCCGCGCTACTTCGCTTTTTACGAAAGATTGGCTCCAGGGATGTCAAGTTATCTGGCCACTGCGATGCAGTCTTTTGCAAATTCCGAGCTTTAGCCAATCAGCTCCTATAGTGATGCCATGACAAAAGCGCTTTTGCTCGACACCCCAACATCAAAATTCAAACGCGGAGAGATTGTCCGCAGGGAACTAAACCCAGATGACATCAGAGTGGAGATCCACTACTCGGGCATCTGCCACTCGGACATTCACCAGGGTCGAGAGGAGTGGTTTGAATCCATCTTCCCAATGGTTCCAGGCCATGAGATGGTCGGGGTTGTAACTGAAATTGGAACTGAAGTAAAGAAGTTCAAAGTCGGCGACAGAGCCGGGGTTGGAGTCTTTGTTGATTCCTGCGGAACCTGTGAAACATGTGTTGCAGGTTACGACCAGTACTGCTTCACAGGTCGTATCGAGGCTTATAACGCTAAGGACTATCAAGACAACGTCACCTACGGTGGCTACTCCCAAGAGGTTGTGGTTAGGGAGTTTTTCGCCCATCACATTCCAGAGAATCTAGAGAGTTCCGCTACCGCTCCACTTTTGTGTGCGGGAATCACCGTTTATTCACCTCTGAAAAACTGGGGTGCAGCTCCTGGCAAAAAGGTTGCCATTATTGGTCTTGGAGGCTTGGGGCACATGGCCGTGAAGTTTGCCCACGCAATGGGTGCCGATGTCACGGTGCTTGGAATGAGCGAGTCTAAAAAGGCAGATGCGATTCGCATGGGAGCGAAAGACTATGTGATTGCATCTGAGGAAAACCTCAAAAACCTGAGGTTGAATTTTGATCTAATCATCAACGCATCCAGCGCCAGTCTGGACATCGACCTGGTGCTATCAACACTGACAGTTGATGGCACGTTGGTCTATGTCGGCCTACCGCCGGAAGATCAGAAGTTCAGCCCATTCAGTGTTGCTGACAAGCGTCGTTCGATTGCTGGTTCTAACACTGGCTCCATGGCTGAAACACAGGAGATGTTGAACTTTTGTGGCGAGCATGGAATCACCAGTGACGTCGAGGTAATCAACGCAGACGATGTTGATGCAGCTTGGGACAGAGTTGTTGCAAGTGATGTCAAATACCGCTTCGTGATTGACGCCAAAACAATCTAATGAGTAACTGCCTGGTCATTGAAAAAGCAGGTGAGCCACTCACCCGTGGAGAGATTGACCGGGGTGAATTAGAAGCGGATGAAATTGAAATCGAGGTTCATTACTGCGGAGTTTGTCACTCTGATGTTCACCAGGGGAAAAACGATTGGGGTCGGGCTTTTTTCCCACTTGTGCCGGGGCATGAGGTAACGGGCATTGTCAAAAGCATCGGAAGCGGAGTTACTAAATTCAAAGTTGGTGACCGAGCGGGTGTTGGGGTTTTCAAAAACTCATGTGGTGAATGCAATATGTGTTTGCAGCAAAAAGAAAATTACTGCCTAAACGGGAGAACCCAGACCTATAACGCACCCCTTGCTAACGGAGAGCGAACAAAGGGTGGGTATGCAAAGACCATTCACGCCAGAGAAAGCTTTTCTCATTTGATTCCAGATAATCTGCCCCTGGATAGTGCTGCACCTTTGCTGTGTGCTGGGATCACCACCTTCGCACCACTGACCCAGTGGGGTGTTGGACCTGGTTCCAAGGTGGCGGTTGTTGGTGTTGGTGGCCTTGGCCACATGGGCATCAAGTTCGCCGTTGCAATGGGCGCTGAGGTCACCGTGATTGGTCGAACCGATGCCAAAAAACAGGATGCGTTGAGCTTTGGAGCGATTGATTTCATAACCACTGAAGAAGAATTTCAAGACAGGGCAAGTAGCTTTGATTTGGTTTTGAATGCAGCCAGTGCGGATGTTGGGCTAGACAGGTTTCTCTCTATCTTGAAACCCCAGGGAGTTTTGGTGATGCTGGGGCTTCCAACTCAGAGGCCTGATTTTGATCCATTCAATGTTGTTTATGCCGGTCGAATTTTGGCGGGAAGCAATGTTGCTCCGATGTGGCAAACCGAGAAGATGCTGCAGTTTGCGAGTGAGAACAACATTGTCAGCGAAATCGAGATTTGCTCGGCTGATGAAATTAATCAGGCTTGGGAAAGGGTCGAACAATCTGATGTTCGATACCGATTTGTCTTGGATGCAAAGACTATATAGCCAATAAAACGCAGCCAAAGATTGCCAATGCAATCCCGGCCCACTGCAGATTAGCGAGCTTCTCTTTCAAAACAATTCTGGCAAGGGCGACTGTGCCAATTGGATAAAGCGAGGTCACCACAGCGACCACTGCCAACACTCCCTCGCGTGTTCCAATCAAGAAAAACAGGTTGGCAGACACATCCAGAACCGCACTGATTGAAATCATCAAAATCAAGGTCTTTGAAAACTTATCTTTTGCTCTTCCAAGTTTTCTGTCTCTGGTTGTCAACACAGCTATGGCAATTGCCAGCATGAAAACACCAACTATTCGCATCACAACCAGCGGGGCAATGCCACTATCTGCTGGTGTTTGATCCAAAAAGATAAAGATTCCAGCGAAGCCAGCCCCACCGCCCAGGCTTAGCAATAAAGCCTTGGTTGAGGGGAGCGGAACTTTCTTGCTCGGCACCACACTCACTAGCCCCGCCGCAGCAACAATCACCACAATTGCCAATACCGTGAATGCTCCAAGTGCTTGCCCAAGGGCAACATCAACAATTACTGGCAATACTGCTCCAGCAACCGCAGTTAGCGGGCTTACGATGCTGATTGGACCTAGGGCCAGGGCTGCATAAAACATTGTCAGCGCAAGGCCTGAACAAACACCGGCCAGAACACCAAACAGAATTGTTTGATTACTAAATTCAGGTCTTAGAAAAATAGAAACAACTAGAAGAAATAAAAGACCGATTCCCAGGGCAATGCCGGTGACTCTTATCGGGTTTGCCTTTTTTGATGCCAGACCGCCGAAGAAGTCAGCGAATCCGTAACTGGTTGCAGCCAGTAGCCCAAGCGCTACAGCTAACATTTTTTCTCCTTAACCAAAAAAGCGGGCCCTTAGGCCCGCCTTGATGTGGCTCCGACCGGCATCGATCCGGTGACCTAACGATTTTC
>CAJXMQ010000090.1 GCA_913056225.1 uncultured Micrococcales bacterium
AGCTGATAATCATGCCCAGCGTAATTGCAATAGAACCCAACACCGCTGTCAGTTGGTTTTCTAAAATCCAACCAGAGTCGGAAACACCACCAAGTTGTTCCAGAATCAAATATCCGATAACACCACTGATAACTGCAGCTATCAAGGATCGGAGCAGATTCAAAACCAAGCCAGTTGGTTTGAAGTCAATCTTTGCTCTAAGTAATACACCAGCCAAAATCAGCTGGATCAGCACCGTTGTGGCAGTGACCAGGGAAAGACCAACAACCAGCCATTGCTTTTCTAAAACATTCAAAAGAGTGATGGCTGCAGCTATGTGCAGTCCAACTTGGACGGTTGTGAAAATAAACGGTGTTTTGGTGTCCTCGAGTGCGAAGAAGGCTCGTTGCAACATATGCACCAAGCTGAATGGCACCAAGCCAACAGCGAGTGCAATGATGACATATGCAAGCGCCTCGGCTTGCTCAAACCCAGGTGAGAAAACCCGAGCCAATGGGAAGGCCAGGATTATTATTCCGGCAGTTGCCAGGGTCATGAAAATTACAATTAACCTCAAAGCTGCCAACAGATCAGCTTTCATGCTGGCCAGATCACCATTGCTCGCTGAAGTTGAAATTTTTGTGTAATAGGCGGTTGCAACGCTGACTGTGACAATTGAATGCGGAAGCATGAAAATCAACCAACCGATGGTGGCAGCGGCAACACTGGCAATCACAACGCCCTGATCTCTCGCTTCAGCAGCACTGGATGCAACATTGATTTGAATTAGGGCACCAATTTGGCTAATCAGCACCATTGCAAAAGACCAGGAGGCAGTTTTTAGTCCCGCCCCAATTCCATAGCCCTTGAATTTGAAATTTAGAGAAAGCTTCAAACCGATCTTTTTCCAGAAAAACAGAAGGATTACGGCCTGTGCTGCAACTCCAGCGGTGGCTGTTCCGGCAAGTACTGCAATCTGATCACCGCCCCAGTTGGTGATTGCTCGGGTTCCCTCTGGGTCTGCCCCGAAAATCCAAATAAAAACACCAAGGCCAGCAATGGCCACGATGTTATTCAGTGCTGGAGCCCACATAAAAGGGCCAAATTTGCTTCTGGAGTTCAGCACCTCGCCAAAAACCGAGTAGAGACCGTAGAAAAATAGCTGCGGGATGGTCCAGTAGGCGAAGGCTGTCGCCAGAGCAACCTGAGAATCAGTCCAACCGGTTGTGTATAAGCCGATCATCAGTGGAGCTGAGATGGTTGCAACCAGACCGATTATGAAAAACACCAGCAGTGACAGAGTGGCAAAACGGTCGATGTAGCCACGGCCGTCATCCTTCATTTTTCTGGCCTTAACCAGCTGTGGAACCAGTATGGCGTTGAGAACGCCTCCCATTATCAGCGCATAAACACTGTTTGGTAATTGGTTGGCAACGCCAAAGGCATCGGCTGCGTCTGTGGTGACACCAATTGCAAAGGCAAGCAGTATCGCTCTAACGAACCCCAAAAGTCTTGAAAATATGGTTCCACTGGCCATCCAGAAAGAGGATCTGCCAATGCTTGGCACCAAATCAGTCATTCGGCCTGCCCTTAATCGAAGTTCGGACGATTCCAGCGACCAGAAGTACTGAGAGAAGACCAATAAAAACTGCCAGCAAGATTCCCTCGACATCGCGGTTGACATTCACAATCAAAGTCTCTGGGCCAAAAATTCGCTGCCCATTTCCATCATTCAGCCACACCAAAACCTCAACCTGCCCGTTGGCTACCGCAGTCACTGGCAATTCTGCGTTGATGGCACTTCCCGCAGGGATGGTTACAGGAGTCCTAGCTGGGACCTCTAGCTTTGCGTTGGTGGCTCTTGCCCTGAGCACCAGATCTACTCTTCGATCCGATTCGTTTATGACCGCTACTGGCAGGTTGGAATCCACCGACACCAGGTTGATGGCGCTGCCGGGCACAATTCTGATTTGATCAGAAGCCTCTGCGGTGAAGTTCATATTCGCCATCACGCTGGCTGGCACCGACACGATGCTCGCAAAAATCAGCATCAGCGCCCAAAGCCGGGTCTTTTTTGCCATTACTCGATCATCTCCAGGGCTAACTGGGCCATCTTTCTCTCATTTTCGTGAGCCAGCATGT
The DNA here is from genome assembly GCA_913056225.1 of uncultured Micrococcales bacterium. Lineage (GTDB taxonomy): Bacteria > Actinomycetota > Actinomycetes > Actinomycetales > Microbacteriaceae > CAJXVY01. The sequence continues at coordinate 2,122 of CAJXMQ010000090.1, forward strand.
CTTGTAATTCATCAAGACTCACCCATCTGGCGTCGACAACCTCACCGGCTGGATCATTGTCCGGGTCGATCTTGCCACCTGTTTGAACCATCAGAAAGTGATGAACCGTTTTTGAAATTCTTTTGTTTCCAACTTTGAATCGATAACTTATAGAACCAAGGCGCTTGGTGATTCTTGCCTCAAGGCCGGTCTCTTCAAATACTTCGCGGATTGCCGCCTGCTCCAAAGTCTCGCCATTCTCAGGGTGACCCTTGGGAATACACCAGTCTGTTCTGCCACCACGGTTTTTATGAGCAATGATTGCTATCTGGGTTGGCTTGGACATTGAAATCACCAAACCCCCCGCGCTAACTTCGCGGATATTTTGGCGACCAAGTTTCATGCCTCAACTCTACTTCGCCAAAAATCTTCTCTGGCTATGGCAAGCTTGCTTGCATGCAAAACGTCGCCGATGCACTGGCCAATTTAGAGAGCTCAACTTCCTCTCCACTTTTGACCAAACTCGGCGAAAAATTTAAGGCGGCGGGTTTTGAGCTTGCGCTGGTGGGCGGTCCGGTCAGAGATGCGTTCTTGGGACGCAAGGCCCCAGATCTCGATTTCACAACTAACGCGCTGCCCGATCAGATTTTGGATGTGTTGAAATCTTGGGCCAGCAATACCTGGGATGTTGGTCGAGAGTTTGGAACGATTGCAGCAACCATCGAGGGCGAACAGGTTGAAATCACCACCTATCGAGCCGATAGCTATGACAAAAAAACCCGCAAGCCAACGGTTGAGTTCGGGACCGAACTTGAGCCGGATTTGGTGCGCAGAGATTTTTCCGTAAACGCCATGGCACTGAGATTGCCAGAGCGGGTGTTTGTTGACCCGCATGGTGGATTGGATGATTTATTGCATGGAGTTTTGAAAACTCCAACCGCAGCCGAGGTGAGTTTCAGTGATGATCCGCTGCGCATGATGCGGGCATGCCGGTTTGCGGCCCAGCTGGGGTTTGAAATCGAAATTGAAACTTTTCAGGCAATGTCCCAGATGGCCGAACGAATCGAAATGATTTCGCAGGAGCGAATTCGGGATGAGCTAACCAAGCTACTTTTGTCAGATCAGCCACGATTGGGTCTTGCCGCCTTGGTTGATTCTGGGTTGGCAGATTTGGTTTTGCCAGAGTTGCCGGCTCTAAAACTAGAGGCTGACGAGCATCATCATCACAAGGATGTTTATCAACACACACTCACCGTGTTGGAACAGTCGATTGACTACGAGGCTGAGTATGGGTTGGAAAAAGACTTGATTTCTCGAATGGCTGCGCTTTTGCACGACATTGGGAAACCCGCAACCAAGCGCTTGGAGCCAAATGGAGCCGTCACTTTCTATCACCATGACATCGTTGGATCAAAGCTTGCCAAGAAAAGACTTCGTGAACTCAGGTTTGATAATGACACCATCAAGGCGGTGAGCCTCTTGATTGAATTACACCTTAGATTTTTTGGCTACTCAGACCAGCAGTGGACGGATAGTGCTGTGCGCAGATACGTCAGAGATGCCGGAGATCAACTGAAGAGATTGCACATCCTCACCAGAAGTGATGTCACCACCCGTAATCGTCGAAAAGCAGAGAGATTGTCTTTTGCCTATGACGATTTGGAGCAAAGAATTGCTGAAATTAGTGAAAAAGAGCAGTTGAACGCAATGCGACCTGATCTTGATGGTCAGCAAATTATGGAGATTTTGGACATCAAAGCGGGTCCCGAGGTTGGCAAGGCATATAAATACCTGCTGGAACTCAGAATTGAAAATGGCCCCCTAGGCCCAGATGAAGCCAAAAAACGCTTGCTGGAATGGTGGTCTAGTCGCTAGGCTAGGGCGGTTGCCGAAAGGCAATTAGCCCTCCTGTTGCAGAAATTCTGTAACCGCCAAGACCGAAGGAGGTGTGGGTTAGCTATGCACAAATACGAAATGATGGTCATTTTCGATCCATCAACCGAAGACAAGCAGGTAACCCCCATATTGGACAAGAGTCTCGCTGTTATCACCAAAGCTGGTGGAACAATTGACAACTTGGACGTCTGGGGCAAAAGAAAACTTGCTTACCCAATCAACAAAAACAACGAAGGTATCTACGTTGTTGTCAATGCACATTCAAA